>NZ_JBAMDC010000015.1:0-59634 GCF_036961605.1 Streptomyces sp. KLMMK | reverse complement strand
ACGGCCCGCGCCGTGGTCCTGAGGAACAGGTGTGACTAGAAGATGCCGCCGAGGATGCCCCAGCCGCCGCCCCAGCCGCCCCAGCCACCGTGGTGGTGGCCGCCGCAGCTGCGGTGGCAGTCGTCGTCCCAGCCGCCGTGGCCGCCGCGGTGGTGGCCGCCGCCCCAGCCGCCCCAGCCCCAGTCGTCCCAGCCCCAGCCGTGGTCGCAGTCGTCGTGGTCGCGGTGGTGGCCGCCGCCCCAGCCGTTGTGGTTGTGGTGGCCGCCGTTCCAGCCGTTGTGGTCGTGGTGGCCGCCCCAGCCGCCGTTGTGGTGGTTGTCGCGGCCGTGGTCGTGGTCGCGGCCGTTGTCGCGGCCGTGGTCACGTCCGTGGTCGCGGCCGTCACGGTCGTGGTCGTCGTCGTGGAAGGCGACAGCCGGCGTGGCAGGGGCGGCCTGAGCCACTCCGGCGGCCGGAACGATGGCGACTGCGGCGATGATGGCAGCGGCCGCGGCGCGGCCGGCGAGCTTACGCATGTGTTTTCTCCTGAGTTGCAGGAATCGGACAATGGCACCGATACCGTGCGTGGGGCGGAGGACAGCATGGAAGGACGGTCATACAGTCCTACGGGCGACTGATTGCGCCGGTTGCAGCAAGTCCCCGGGGCGGCGGACGGGTCGGAGGGCCGGCGGACGGGCCGGGGAGCGGCGGGCGGGGCCGGGTGGGCCGGAGCACCGTCCGGCCCGGCTTAGCATGAACCGGATCATCACCCCCCTCACATGACCTTCGGGAGCTTCCATGGGCCTCGGCGTGCGCTGGACCCTGCACGGTGACGGGCGCACCCCCGCCCCTGGGGCCGTCGTCCGGCCCGACGAGCGGCTCTCGTGGCCGCGGACCGCCGGCCTCGGCGCGCAGCACGTGGTCGCCATGTTCGGCGCGTCCTTCGTCGCTCCGGGGATGCACTACGGGGCTTAAGGCACCGCTGTGCAGGTCTTTCGACCCTAAGCGACGGATAAATCTGTCGCCTAGCGTCGAGAGGCGTGACTTCCGTGGCACCCGCACCTGCACCAATACGTCTGCGTCCCCTGCCCGAGGACGAGATCCCCGCTACGTTCCGGCGTAAGAAGCGGGCGATCATCTATGTCCGGGTTTCTGTGGCCCGCGCGGACATGATCAGCCCCGAGCTTCAGGTTGGCCACTGCCAGACCCTGGCCGATCACAATGACTTCGAAGTCATCATCGAGCCCATCATGGATCTTGGTGAGTCCGGTCGCCATTTCGAGGACCGGAAGATCGCTGAGATCAAGGAGATGGCTCGGAACAAAGAGTTTGACGTTCTGATCCTCTGGATCTGGTCCCGCTTCGGGCGCAACCTTCGCGAGTCCCTTCAGCACCTTGACGATCTTCTTGCCTACGGCATCGAGGTCCGTGCCGCCAAGGAAGACTTCGACGGCAAGACCACCATTGGCCGCTTCGCCATCGCTCAGATGCTCAACATTGCCGAGCTTGAGTCGAACCAGAAGTCGGACATGTGGAAGGACGTGATCACGCGCCGGATGAACAACGGCCTGCCGCACGGTTCGGCGGGCCGGGGCAAGTTTGGTTACTACCGGTGCGATTTCTGCCCGCCCCCGGTGCCGGGGAAGCCGATGGACAAGTGCCATCGCTGCAAGGACGGCATCCTGAAGCGTGATCCGAAGATGAACCCGGTTCTGGCCCGCCTATATAGGGATGCGGCCAAGGGCGTTTCCGCTCGTGCCATGGTCCTTTGGTTGCGGATGAATGGGTACGTGAACTGGACGGGCCGGCCGATCGACGCCGGGGACCTGTACTCGATCTTGGACTCGGGCTTCGGCCTCGGATTCGTCCGGTACACGTTGCCGGAGGAGCTGTACGAGGTCATCACGAAGGAAGACGGGACGACCAAGACCAAGCGCAAGAGCGCTCACCGGGACATCACCGCGTACCTGTACGTCAAGGGCAAGCACGAGGCGTGCTTCGATGATCCGGTTGAGTGTGAGCAGATTTGGGATGCCTACGTTGCTCGTCGCCTAAAGGGGAAGAGTGCGGACGATAAGGCGCACGATCACAAGGCGAAGTACAGCATGTCGGGGGTGCTGTCGTGCCCTGGCTGCGGCAGCAACATGCACTCGATGATGCGAGCCAAGAAGGTGCAGCGGCCGTGGAAGAACGGTCAGCCTGATCCGTTCGATGTGCTGTTCCGGTGCACTCGTCACATGAAGTTCAAGGACTGCCCGATAGGCGGGGTGTACGTGACCTTGGAGACGGCGACGAAATCGTTCCGGACGTGGCTGGAGGAGAGGGCCAAGGAGCGCCCTGACGAGGCCGAGAGTCTGCCTGCGAGGGTTGCCGAGGTGCAGGCTCAGGAAGGCCGGGAGAAGCCGTCTGAGGCCGGTTTGAGGCTGACGGTGATCAAGGCTCGACTGAAGGAGCTTCAGGCCCTTGAGGACAAGCTGACGGACGCCGTGATGGATGACTTGATCTCGAAGGAGTCTGCTCGACGCCGGAGGGCGGAGTATGAGACGGAGCGGGCCAAGCTCAGGTCGGAGAAGTCTGAGCTGGAGAAGGAGATCAAGAACAAGCCGGTGATCATTCCGCGGCCGGCCGTGGAGGCATTCACGAGCGTGTTGGATGTGTACGACATCGCTGAGCCTTCGGAGCAGCGGGAGATGATCAAGTCTTTGGTGCGGACGATCAGGGTGAATCGGGGTCGTGACCCGAAGACCAAGTGTGAGGTCTATCCGATGTGGGAGGCGCCGCCCGAGGCGGTTGCGGCGGCCTGACGCTCGGAGAGCTGGTCGGCGTACTTGATCGTCAGCTTGGCGACGACGTTCCAGAAGTGGTCCCAGCACTCCTCTTCGGTGCGCACCTCGTGTGTCACAGTCCAACTTCCTTCGCGAACGTGGGCCCCTCCTTCGGGAGGGGCCTTCCCATGTCTACGACTGTAGCACGAGTGTCACATCCCAACTTGCGTGAATGAACTAACCCCCAGTCCAGAGGGGGTTGGACTGGGGGCGGACCTGGGAGGGCTACGACAGCAACGCGTGCGCCTGCTTGATCACGTCCGGGTCGTCCACGGTGAGCACCCCGACGTGCACGCCCTTCCAGCCGTAGGCGGTGTTCCCGTACTGGTGGGGCTTGATCTCTTTGAGGGTGTTGCGGACTTCCAGCTTCCACGGCTGGTTCGTGACCTCGATCCAGGTGTCTCGGGGTTTGCTGCTCAGCGCCCAGCCGGTACAGAGACACCACCTCCCCAGGTCCTCATAGTCCGCCTTCTGCGACTCGTGCCGAGCGGCGATCGACCACAGGTCCGGGGCGTCGCCGTTGGCGTCGGGGAAAGTCCCTACGACTCCCATGTTGTCCAGGCCGGTGTAGGCGATGAGGCAGTAGTCCTGGTGATCCCAGTCGTACAGGAGTTTCCCGATGATGAGACGGGAGGCAGTACCAGTGAGGTGCTGTGGCATGTGCGGGAGCCTATTTCTCGACACTGACAAGCCCCCGGCGTGAACCGGGGGCCGTCATGGTGGATCTACTTCTGATCAGTGGCCGGGGGAGCCACTGCCGCCCTGACCGTCACCGTCTTCGATGTCGGTGTTGTCGGGCTCGTCGTCGCCGCCCTGCGGGGTAGCCTGGCGGAGCAGTGCTTCCTTGAGCGTCATGGGCTATGCCTCCTCAAGCGCTGCCAAGGGCGCCTCCCTTGGCGGTGGTGCACTCGCAACCCGCCTCGGCCCTGACCGGCCGGGGCGGGAACTTATGGACGCGTGATCGCGAGACTGAGCGCACCGAGGATGAGCCCGACTGCTGTCGGAATGGCGAGGACCGCTCACGGGGGCAGGAGACTGCCCCAGACCTTCGAGGTACCGGTGTGCGTCATGGGCCGATAGACGATCTCGGGCTGCGACATGACGTACGGGGCCTTGCCGAGGAAGTGCAGGATCTTGGTGCCGCCGTTGCCAGACACCATGTCCTGTACGGGGTACCAGGCCCCGTCGAATTCGAAGAGGTCTCCCACCCGAACCTGTCCGGGGTGAAGGAACTCCTCGGTGGTGTTCGCGGGCTTCACTCCTTCGCCTCCGGGTGGTCACGGAGGGCGGCGGCTTCCTCAGCGGTGATGTGCCGCTCGACCCAGCGGGCCAGGTCGTAGGCGTCCGCGGCCCCCATGGAGATGTGGACCAGCCCCTCGGGCTTGCCGTCCTTCTCGCTCAGGCCGGCCGCGTACGCAGCAGCCCCGGAGAGCCCCATGAGCTTGAGGGCCTGCTGCACCTCGGGCACAGCGTTGTCCGCGATGATCTTCGCGGTGTCTTTCCGGCTTCTCCCCAACGGCTGAGCCGCAGCCACAGGGCTAGAGGTAGTCATCACTTCGCCACCTTCAACGCTTGTTCGTGAGCGGTGACTTGAAGGTAGGAAGCGTGGAAGGTGCCGGTCCACGATGTTGCGATTTGTTGCGAGCGACTTACCCGAGAGAGCTAATCGCGGCATTGATCATGGCCCTGGCCTCGGCTCCATAGGCGGCCATGTCTGACAGCCGCTCGAAGGCCCTGGCGTACAGGTTGATCTCGGAAGGCTGCGTGACGGTCACCTTGGCGGTCAGCAGCTCGACGTGCACGCGATCGTCATCGAACATCGTGAACGTCTCCTGGCCCCACACGTCGGCCCGCTCGGCGCCTCGCGGGATCACGCCCAAGGAAACGTTCTGTCGCGGCATCACATCAAGGAGCGCTTGGAGTTGGGCAGCCATGTCGGCTCGGCTGCCGTGCCGGAAGTACAGCACGTCCTCTTCGATGACGAAGGCGAAGTGCCGACCCGCCTTGTAGACGACTTGCGCTCGCTCAACGCGCGCCCGAGCGGCCTCCGCTGAGTCGTCAGGGATTCCACGGAAGGCGGCGATGGTGGACAGGAGGGCGCGGGCGTAGTTCTCCGTCTGGAGAGTGCCTGGAATCAAGCGGGTGGCGTAGGTGCGAAAGCGTCTGGTGCGCTCGTAGAGCGGGACGCCGGACTCCTGAAGACGGCGGAGTCCGGTGCGCTCCAACCGGCGCCACTCGACATACATGGTCCCTGCATCACGGGTGGCGGCGATCAGGTCTGGGGCCTGTTCCGGTACCTCGCACGCGGCGCACCAGGCGCGGATGTCTGAGTCCGTGGGTGTCTGCTTGACGGACTCGATCCGAGAGACCTTGGACTTGTTGCTCCAACGACACGCATCAGCCAGCCCTTGCATCGTCAGACCTGCGTCCAAGCGCAGGTCTCGGAGCCGATTGGCAACGGACTTGCGGGCGCTCTCGACGCTGGACAGCGGTGAAGATTGCATGGGCTGGCTGATGTCTGCGTGATTTAGTTGACCTCGAACTCCTCGTGCGCGGTGGCCCGTTCCCACACGGACTCGAATGCGGACGAGCACAGGGCGGCGATGGCGGGGTCATCCGTCACCTCGGGGCCGCCCGAGCCTCCTTCTCCGGTGAAGTGGTTGAACCTGACCACTCGCTCATCGAAGAGCCAGAAATCGTTGCCCGGCAGGGCGAGGTCCGACGCCTGTCGTCGCGAGAGCCAGCGCACCTGTTCTCCTGCCTCGATGTTGAGGTAGGTGCCTGCGTAGGAGAACTTGATGTACGGCGAGGCCGGCATGGAGACGACGCGGGCGCGGCGCATCACGACGCCACGGCCGGTGGCTTCTCTCACGAGGTCGAGCCATGCCTTTCGGCGTCCGGTGCGGTCGTGCCGACTGCTGTCGTCTCCGGCGAGCCACGCCTGGAAGTCGGTGGACTCCGAGGCGATGCCATACGAGTCGCGCATCTCCAGGTGCACCGCGGACTTGTGGCAGTCCGCCAGCATCTCAGCGAAGCTCGGCTGTTGCCCGCCGCTCTGCTTCATCGCACGCCTTCCTGATCTGATCAACCATGCTGGCCGGTACACGAATCACGTCTTCCGTGTCCGGGATCGAACCGTGCACCCTGGCCTGGGCACGGGTCTCCGCATCGCCCTTCCAGCCCTGGAAGACGAGGTTGGCGTTCTGGTCGTCCACGAACACCGAAGGGCACTCGTCACCGTCTGAGTTGGGGTCCTTGCCGAAGAACAGTAGAGACATGGCTACCTCTCCCGCGTCGAGTCAGTTGCGCTTTGTTGCACGAACATCACCGTGGAGCGTGAGCTGAGTCAAGACTGCATCGGGTTCCGGACAGTTGGAACCGGCCATGCACGAGAAGGGCCCCCTCCGGAGAGGGGGCCCTTCACACTGCTGTGGTCACTTCTTCTTGTTGGCGTCCTCGTACTTCTTCAGGAAGTCCGAGGAGGCGTTCTCGCGGGCGTGCTTGTCGAGCGCATCGCCCTTGAGCTTCCGCTCGAATGCCTCGTTCACCCAGGCCGGGATGCGGCCCTGTGCGGAGAGAGGCAGGGACGGCTTGGTGAGCGTCGCGGCCCAGGCCCTCACGTCTGCGGCGTCGGGGCCGGAGGCGGCCTTCTTGCCGGAGGCCGGCCGGGCGGTGAAGGACGGGCCCGTCGAGCTGGTGCTGATCCCGTACTCGCCCAGGGCATCGAGGAGAGCCTGTCGGGCCTGGTTGTAGTCCTCTTCGAGCTTGGTGAGGTTCTTGACCTTTTCGAGGTCATCGACCTCGCCCTCGTAGGTGTCACCCTCGACTGTGAGCCTGACGACCTGCACGATTTCCACGAGTGCTCCAAGTAATGAGGCGGGCCGTAGCTGAAGTGTCACAACCCAACTACGACCTAGCCTACCTACCGGAGCCGAAGCTCGACAACCTTTCCCTGATCCTGGTACACGATCCGATGAACCCCAGCGGACTTGATGAGCTTCGAGCAGTCCTTACATGCTGAGCGGGTTATGTAGATTGTGGAGCCTTGGCAGGATGACCAGTCGGCATAGAGGAGTGCGTTCGCCTCGGCATGTGTTTCAACACAGTCCTCGTATGAGGTGCCGGAGGGGATTTCCGAGAGGCAGCGCGGGCATTCTCCAGCACTGCACGACGGGCCGCCTGGATACGATCCGTTGTATCCCGTAGATACGATTCGCCGGTCAGGGCCGACCACCACAGCTCCGACACGGCACCGGCAACAATCGCCTCGTGCAGCGACAGCCGTAGCGATTCCGAGGAAGTATGTGTCCCAGTCTGGGCGTGCATCGAGATCCTTCACTTGGTGTCCTGGAAGAACTTCACGAGATCGGCCTGCGACTTCATTCCGACGAGCCTTTCCAGCTCTCCTTCCTCGTTGTACGCGAGAAGGGTCGGTACGGAGGAAATCTCGAAGAGAAGTCGCTTGGCGTCCGGGTCATCCATCACGTTCACGCCGTCAATGACGACATCGGCCACGATGGCTTCCTGGGCGATCAGGGGTTTCATGCGCTTGCAGGGGACGCAGAGGGGGGACGTGAAAAGCAGGTATCGGGTCACTTCGCGGCCTCGCGCTTCCTCTGGTCGTAGTCGGCGGAGTCGATCAGCATTTGCAGCGTGACCTCGTTGCCCGCACAGCAGGTGCAGCCTCCTTCGGCCACGGTTTCTCCGCTCTCGTCGTGGATGAGGGCGGTGTGGCCGTACTCGTCGCCCTCGACGTAGTAGTCCGCGTAGCTCATTCGCTGGCCTCCACAACCTGAGTGCCGGCCGGGATCATGATGATCTGCCACACGTCCGCGGCCATGCCCTCTGCGAGGTCCTTGGGGACGCCCCATTCCTTGGCTTCCTTCATGACCAGCCCGCAGAGCCGGGCGGCCTTGAACGCGGTGGTCGCAACGTGCTCCAGGGCCTTGTTCTCCATCTCCTTGGCGAAGTCGCCTATCAGCTCCTCGAAGCCGTCCATCTCGCTCATGCTGCCTCCTGGTGAATCGTGTTGCAGAGATCGCAGAACTGGCCTTCGGCCATGTATCCGCAACCCCAGCTCTTTCCGTAGACCGACACGTCGGTGTCGATGAGTACGCCGCTCATGACTTCCTTCATGATCTGAGCGGCCTTTTGTGTGGCCCTGAGTGCGTCTTCTTCCGGGAATTGGAAGATCACTTCATCGTGAACCGGCAAGAGCATGAAGGGGCCGAATCCTGCTTCCATGAGTCGGAGGATTGCCCTGCCGGTCACGTCCCTGGATGCGCTTTGTACGGCGTAGTTCAGGGCGGCGTACGGGCGCTTCTTGTCCACGTACAGGCGTCGGCCCGTGTTCGTGGTGATGTAGCCCTTGCGGCGCGCTTCGCGCTGAAGTTCCTCGGAATACTGCTCGACGCCAGGGAAGACCTTGAAGAATCCCTTGATGGCTCGTTCAGCGACTTCCCGAGTGACGCCGGCCTGGCTCATCAGTGCGGCCGGCCCGCCTCCGTAGACCGTGAGGAAGTTGGTCATCTTCCCGGTCTTGCGATCGACTTCGGCGGCATCCGCGGTGATCTGGTGAAGGTCGGCTTCCTCGCGGAACGCCTTCTTCATCGCCTTGTCTCCCGACAGGGCGGCCAGGACTCGAAGCTCCTGGGCCTTGTAGTCCACGGCGCAGATGGTCATACCTGGATCGGCTATGAACCCTCGCCTGACCAACGAGTCCCCGGAGGGAAACGTCTGGGCCGGGATCGCCCCGGATATGGACATCCGTGCTGTCCTGGCGCCGGTTGAGTTGATCGAGGCGTGCAGCCGATCTTGCGAGTCCCGGTTGTTCAGCGCGTTGTCGAACCACGTGCTCTTGGCCTTGGCCGCCTTCTTGCCCTGGTAGATGGCCTCGCAGAGCGGGTCCTCGATGTGGGCTTTCAGAAGGTGGTCGTCCACCTTGGGCTGGCCGGTGGGGGTCCGCTCGGTGGGGATGATGCCCCGGCTGATGACGGCTGCCCCGACCTGCATGGGGCTGTTGATGTTCTCCAGCCCGAGCTTCGCCGCGATGTCCTTGAAGTGGTGCTCCGTGGAGGCCAGCTCGGCTGCTCGCTCCTCGATGTACGGCACGTCGGCCTTGATGCCGCGCCGCACCATGTAGGCGCAGGCGGCTGCCAGTTCGTGTTCGTAGCGGATGAGCTTGCGGGCCGTGGTCGGAATCTTGGGCTTGAGGAGCTTCACCAGGCGGAAGGCGAGGATCGGGTCCATCCCGGCGTAGAGGTTGTAGCCCTCGTGGTCCAGGGGGATGACGGGCCAGACCTCGGCCTTCTTGACCTTCAGCTCCTTGGCGATGACGGTCATGCTCGCCTTCACCTCATCGGCCACCGTGGCGGAGACGTAGTGGCGGGTGAGTTCTTCGAGCGAGTGACCTATGCCGCCGTCTTTCCGGCCTCGGCTGTCTACGAGGTGGGCGACGATGCGGGAGTCGATGAGCCGGGGGAAGACGGTCTCGGCCGGCACCCCCCAGACTCGATCCATGCAGAGGATGTCGTAGGTCCCGTTCTGCATGGCCAACTTCTCAACCCAGCCAACGGCCTTGATGGCGTCTTCCTGGAAGAGGCCGCCCCTCTCCGTGGGGAGGACGAAGCTCTCGTGTGCGTTGCCGAACTGAGCAAGGCGGATACGGAACCCGTCCTCCCACCAGGAGAGGCCGTCGGTCTCGGTGTCGAAGCCCAGGGCTCGACGGTTGTTCACCACAAAGCGGCGGAACTCGGGGAGGTCGTCTTCAGTCTCAACTACGTTGATGCGGACTTCGGAGCCGTTGATGGCGTAGTTGATGACCTTCATTCAAATCCTCCGTGTGTCACATCCCAACTTTGTGGGCTCAAAAAAGGGGGCTCCGCGGGCTGCGTGGCCTCACGCTCCGTGATGAGCGCGTTGTACTTGGCTTCCAGCTCCGTGTACTCCTGGACTGCGATGTCCAGTTCGGCTTCTAGGCCGTCGATGTACTCGTTGAGCCGGCCGTTGACCTTCTGCCAGTGGCCTGATCGCTGATTGGCCAACTCGACCTCCAGGCGGAGAAGACGGATCTGCTCTGACTTGTTTCCGAACATCAGTAGGTCCCTTCGAGGATCGAGGGGAACTCGGGCTCGGCGGTGTCGGGCCCGATGCGGCGCTCGACGGTCATGTTGTTGTGGTCGTAGACCCAGAGGGGGATTTCGTCCCAGCTATCGAACACCAGCAACCCCAAGGGCAGTCTCGATCTCGTTCAGGCGGACCTCGGCACCCAGGCCCTCTTCCCAGGCCCGCTCCTGGGCTGCGGCCTCGGTGATGTTCTTCAGCTCGCGCTTGCGCTGGGCAAGGTGCTCGACCAGGCGCAGGTACCGGTGGCCGCTGCCTGCCTGCTGCTGCTTCTTCGCCAGCTCCAGACGGCCGGCACGCTCGGCCTCGTAGCGCTTGAGCCAGTACCGCTTGGACTCCTCCGCCTCACGGGCCTTCTTGGACTCGGTGGCGAGCTGGTCTCGGAGCGACTGAATGAGGGCCTGGTTCGTTTCCTTGACCTCAACGGTGACCTTCTCAATAGGCACGTTCGTCAGGTCCATCAGGGAGTTCTCGCGCTCATAGGCGTTGGTGGTGTACCACATGCTCATTCGTTTGCTCCAGGGGTTTCACAGGCCGGGCATTCGGCCTGGATTTGGATTTCTTCGCCTCGGGGGTACTGGTCAACAAATGCGAATCCGCAGTCGCATTGGTAGTAGGCCAGTACGTCAACCAGTGCGGCCATCAGGTCAGGGCTTCTTCTCGCCGTCGCCCCGTTCGTAGGTCAGGGGCTCGTCGGAGAAGTCCTGGAAGGTGGCCGGGGCGATCACCTTGAGGTGGGAGAGAAGGAGGGAGGCCAGTCGGCAGATTTCGGCATCGGCCGCCTCGTGGAACCTCTTGGCGATGACCTCTCGCCAGGCCCGCAGGTTGCCGGTGACGACCATGCCGACAGGAGCGCACTCGGGGAGGTACTGCCGGGCCGCTTCGCGGGCCTGCTTGTTCTTGAGGCCCTTGTCCTTCAGCTCTGCGACCTTGGCCTCGTACTTGGCGATGCACTGCTTGTAGTGCTCTTGAAGGTCAGCGACGGCGATCTCGTCGCCCTCGAAGGCCGGGTGGACTACCGGCGCGGTGTTCGCGTAGTCGATGTAGCGCTGGCTGTTGATCGAGAAGGAGAGGTGGCGGTGCCGGGTCAGCTCCGCCATGAGGGCCCGGCTCACGCCGTCGATGTAGAAGGACACCGACCCGTGCTCCTGCACGCTGTAGTGCTTGTGGTCGAGGATCTGCCCCAGGTAGCCGTGGTTCTGTGCTGTCTTGGGGTTCTTCTTGCCCCACGCCTTGTAGCAGTTGCGTCCGGCGAACTCGGACAGCGCGTCCACGTCGGCCACGAACTGATCAGACCGGACCTCGTAGTCCGGAACGATCTGCCGAAGCGCGTAGTCATCGAGCAGGGTGCTCGCGATGGGCTTGACGATCACGTGTGGTTCTCCTTGGGACGGGGGGCCGGGCCGGTGAACCCGACCCCCGTGTCACATTCCAACTTGCAGAGCGGGCGAACGAGTTAGTTCTTCAGCTCGAACTTGCCGGACTTCTTGTTGAGGAAGCTCGGCGGGCACTTGTCCTCGCCCTTGCGCTCGTCGGCGTTGCAGAAGTACGCCTCCCAGCCGTTCTTGGCGACGTGCGTGCGGCCGTGCTCGCAGTCGAGTACGCCCTGGTGCTCACCGGAGCCCGCGGAGTTCTGGACCTTGCCACCCGAGAAGGTGTTCTTGCCTGCGGGCTTGGCCTTGGCGCCCTTGTCCTTGAAGTTCAACTCCGTGTTGAAGGACTGAATCTTGGCCATGCGCTTCATGAGCGAGGCGAGCGCGCCGGCCTCCTCGTCGAGCATGGCGTCCATGTCCGCGATGGTCGCGGCGCGGAGGACCAGGAGCGAAGCGTCATAGCCCTCGCCGCCCTTGAAGCTCAGCGTGACGCCTTCCTGAGTGGTGGCGGTGGTCGTGGCGGTCATCGGCGACTCCTTGGGGGTTTCGGTGCTGTTCTGGTTCTCGGTGTTCGGCTCGTCCCAGGGGGAGTTTCCGAAGGGGTTTTCGCTCATGAATGAATCCTCTCAGATTGAGTGTCACATCTCAACTTGAAGTGATGTGAACAGAATCTCAAATGGGGCAGGCTCCGGAGGCGCAAACCTCGTCGTAACCGGTATCCGATGCTGCTTCACCAACAATGGCGATTTCATCGAGATAGCGATCCTTCGAGATCCGCTCGTAGGGCGTCTGAGGTCGGCTCATCTCCGGGAAGATGGTGGTCCCCTTCAGCTCCGGCATGTACCCGAGCAGGACTCGGCTCACATCGTCCAGGCTGTACTTCTCCGGATCGACGGAGGCCGTGTAGGAGACGGCCTGGTCTGCCCACTCCTCCTGGTAGAGCGCCTGCACCGCGAGCATCTGCACCAGGTCCAACTCCCCCGCGTGCTCGAACGCGTCGGCCAGCTCGGGGTGCTCCACCAGGAGCGGGTCAACGGTGGGGATCTCCACCACCGACGTGTTGGCGCCGTACACGCACGGCTCCACCTTGTACCCCTTCTTCCGGTACTCCTCGACCTGAGCCTTCTCCGAGGGCTCCAGGTCCGAGAACCTGATGCGCCGCAGGAAGTGACCGGCGAACGGAGCGTGGATGCCCTCACCCGAAACGGACGCGAGCTTGCTCGTCGTGCCGGTGGGTGCGATCACCCGCTTCTTGATCGGAACGGGGATGCGCAGCTCGTTGGCGTACTCGGCCGCGGCCTGGTCCACCGTCTGTGCGAAGAACTTCAGGTCCGAGCGAACCCGCGGATTGTAGGGAGCCTGGCTGTACTTGATGCCCTGCTTGAACAGGAAGTCCGCGAAGCCCAAGTGGCCGACGCCGATCCTGCGGTACTTGGTGATGGCCTCCTGGGACTTGGAGTCCGCCACGGTCGCGAACGTCGCACGGATCAGGTAGCGCGTCGCGAGCCGGTGAGCGTCGTAGAGGCCGGCCGTGTCCGTCTTGCCGTCCGTGACGAACGCTCCGAGGTTCACCGAGCCCAGGTTGCACGGCTCCCACGGGGTGATCGTCGCCTCCCCGCAGGGGTTCGTGGTGTAGACCCCATCGACCTCACCGACAGCTGTCAGCGAGCTGTTCCAGAAGCCCGGCTCGCCGTTCTTCAGCGCGCCTTCGGCAAGGGCCTCCATGACCTTCACCGCGTGCTCCTGGCCGCCCTCAACGGCCTTCATGAACTCGTCGGTGATCTCGACGCTGATGTTGGTCGTCCACATGGCGAGCTGATCGCCCTTGCACTTCAGGAACTCCCAGATGAACGGGTCATCCCAGGCCATGATGCTCATGCGAGCAGAACGCCGAACTCCGCCTGCCACGATGGCCATTGCAATCTGGTGGTCGATCGCCATGGCGTCCATGCCGTTCATCGGCCAGCCAGCCGCGTCGGTGAGGATCTTGCCGACCTCCACCATCATCTTGGCGAAGGGCACCGGACCCGAGGCGGTGCCGCCGAAGTTCCGCAGCGGTGCTCCGGAGGGACGGACACGGCTCACGTCGTAGACGCGGTTCTCGTGCCGGGTCTCGGGGTTGTGCGCGGTGTTGATCAGGTCGGCCAGGGCGTCTGCCCAGCCTTCCCGGCTGTCCTCCACGCTGTAGGCCCCGGCCCACTCGTAGTCGTACTCGGTGCTGATGACTCCGGCCTCGGCCAGATCCAGGTAATCGGGGTGCGCGGGGTCGCACACGATGTGCACGGTGACGCGGTTCTCGATGGACGGGAACTGGTGGAAGTACCGGCTGCTGTAGTTGGCGCCGACGCCTCCGCCTTCGGCCAGGCGAAGGAGCGTGAAGCGGAAGTGCTCGGCGGGGTCCGTCGAGTCCCAGCCGGACGCCCAGCAGTTGTTCAGTGCGAAGTCGTTGACGCCGCTCGACTTGAGGTGGCGGCCTGCGGGCAGGAACCGGAAGTTCTGGATCAGATCAATGAGGGCCTGGCGCTCGCCTTCCTCGATGTAGCGCTCGGGTACGAGGGCGAGGTTGCCGTCCACGACTCGCTGTACGGTCTCGGGCCAGCTCTCCATGGAGCCGTCCGGCTTCTTGCGAGAGTAGGTGCGCTTGAAGACGGTCTCTGCGGTCTCGGTCTTGAACAAGGGCTCTCCTTAGAAGTTGATGTTGGACTGCGTTGCGGCGAGGAGCATTCGGTGAATGGCGCCGATGTCCTGCCGGTCGATGTTCACCTCGAAGGATTCGTCTGGAGTGTGAACCCCGAGGTAGATCGGGCTCAGAGTCCCGTCATCGAAGATGACCTGCACGTCTACGTCACCGCGCTGGTACTTGAGAGTGGTCTCCATCATGCGTGCACGGCCTTCCTGCGGATGCTGCGGTTCATCTCGTACGAGAGGGCTATGACGCCTCGCTGGCACGCCTTCTTGTCGGCCTCGCTCCCGATCGGCAGTCCGAAGACGTAGTGGGACATGAGGAGCTTCTGATACCGGTCGTTGAGCTTCTTCAGGCCGGCCTCGGCTTCCATCCGGGCCGTGTGAAGGTTGTCGGTGATCTCGCAGTGATTCAGCGTGTCCTTCTTGCCGATCATGTTGGCGAACTCATCCGTGGTGTAGATCAGGAGCTTGAGAGCGTTCCTGGCCTCGTCCGCGGTGTAGAAGTATTCGCCGTCCATGAGGTCTCGGTAGACGCGCTCTCGGGCCGCGTACCGCTGGCCGGCCGTGTAGAAAATCTTGCGCATCATGCGCTCGTTGTCGGCCACGGGGGCGATGTTCTTCCGCTCCCGTAGAGCGTGCTCCAACATGGCCTGCTTCACGTCGTCGGCTTCAACGATGTGCCAGCGCTCGGCAATGACGTACGCGACTTTGCCCGCCAGGTCGGCAAGGTGCTCCCAGTCGATCTGGTTGTCCTGCATGGTTCCCCTACTTGATGGTGGTGATCTCGGACGCGTCGAGCCGCTTGTTGCCTCGGCTCCACTTCCCGCACCCCTCGCAGCGGTAGCGCTGGAAGACGCTCACGGCCGTGTACGCCCGGCCTTCCTTCTTCAGGTCCTCCGACCCGCAGTTCGGGCACTGGTGCTCGTCGCCCTGGCCGTCGTAGAGCTTGTGGTTCGGGTGGGTCGGAATCCACGGCAACAGGTAGTCGTAAAGGGACTCGGTGACCTTCACGTCCTGGCAGTTGTACTTCCGCATCAGCCGCCATGCCTTCTCGTCTCCGGAGAGGCAGTCCACCCAGAGCTGGTGGCCGGTGTGCGCGGTCTTCTTGCCGATCCCGAGCTTCTGCACGACGTAATCGAGCTTGTTGCTCGGGAACCTGAACTGCTTCTTGACGACCTTGAGGAGATCGACCTGAGCGAACGGGGCCGGCGGCGCGAGGCCGGCCTCAAGGAACTCCCGGTTCAGGTGGGGTATGTCGAATCGCTGGCCGTTGTAGTGGACCACCGTGTCCGCTTCTTCGAGCAGTTCGTGAGCCGCATTGATCATCCCGGCTTTGCCGTGCTCGTGGGCGCTGTAGAACTTCACGTCCTTGGCGTCGTACCACTTCGCCGCGAAGCAGATGACCTCACCAGATTCGAGGAGCTGATTCATACCCACGTTCTGATTCCAAAGACCCCAGACGTGCGCGAGGTTCGGGGAGGTCTCAAGGTCGATGGTCAGAATCTTCATGCGGTCTCCACTCGGATGTTGGCGATGTACTTCTCGGCGTACCAGATGAGCTTCTTCAGATCCTCGGAGCCGCCGTCCTGGTGCTTGTACTGGCAGCGGAGCAGGTACTTGGTCATGTTTCCGAGGAGGTATCCCTGAAAGCCCTCGTGGCTCATGGACGCCTGGATGATGTCGATGACCTCGTACTTGCCCTGCGTGTAGTGCGCCGGGGAGTTGATGTTGTCGGGCTTCTCGTATCCCACTCGTGGCTCCGGGGTGATTTCGTAGTCCGGGAACGCGACCGTGCGTCCGTCGCTGAACTTCAGGTCGTAGAAGTCGATTTCGTTGGTGTGTGCCGGGTAGCCGGCCTCGACGGTTGCCTTGTGCTGTTGCACGTAGACGGTTTGGCCGATCTGGTACTTCATTCCAATCCGCACTTCTCTCGGAGGGCCTTGGGCCCGTGCTGGTTCACGAACTTGTTCACGTCCGACTTCTTGCCGAACTCGATGGGGACGACGTTGGGGAGGCGTTCGGCCAGCATGTGTACGAACTTCTCGCCGGGCTCGTCGCCGTCGGTGAAGGCGAAGACCACCTCGTATCCGAGGAAGGCGGGGTCGAAGTGGTCTCGCCATCCGCTGACGCCGGGGACGCCTACGGTGGGGATGTCGGCCAGCTCGGCGCTCGCGGCGTCGAACTCGCCCTCGCTGAGCCCGAGGTACCGGGACGGTTTGATGAGGGCCCGCGTGTTGTAGAGCAGTGGCTTGGAACCGGGAAGGCTCTGGTACTTCCCGTGGCCCTCGTGCAGCTCCTCGTCCCGCCAGGAGCCGTCGGGGTGCTTGAGGCACGTCTCGTTGATGCAGCGGAACCGGATGGTCGCTACGGCGTGCTCTCCCCCGGCCGGCCTGATGTACGGGATGGCGAGGCGGCCCAGGTGCTTTTCATGCCCCGTAGCGGGGGCTGCGACGTACCCGAAGCCCAGAGGAGTGGCGAGACTGCCCAAACCGCGGTGGTTGATGTACTGCTCGGCTGGGCTTCCCTGGTAGCTCTTGCTGTAGCTCTGGGCTATCTCCACCATGGAAGCGGCTTGCGGCGAAGTCTTGAGCAGCACGGAACCCGATGCCTTCCTTTCGCATGATCACGTCGTAGCTGTCTTCGCTGATGTCGCAGGCAAAGCAGTGCCAGCGGTTCTTGAATGAACTAACCGACGCTGACGGATTCTCTTCGGGGTGCTCGGGACAGTGGATCTTCTGCCAGCCGTCCCGGTCCTTTACGTCAACCTCGGGGTAGTAGTGCCGGAAGACATCAGCGATATCCGGCTTCCACATGTCACATCCCAACCTTGAGGGCGCGCTCAAGGCGGAGCTGCTTGATGGCCTCAACCTCGCGCTTGACCATCTCGGAAAGGGTCTCGATGGGCATGACCTGACGCAGCGCCCCGTTGCGGCACTTGTAGGTGACGGTGGCCTGCTCGTGGATTCCGAGGGCGGCCTCCGCCTCCAGGAGTCGCGCGAGCTTGGTCAGGCCGGTCTTGCGGGTCAGGGTGACGTGGAGCTGGCCGCCGTCGTACGAGATCACTTCTTGCCGTCCTCTCGGTGGTACCGCTTGCCGATGATGTGGATCGCAGGCGGGTCTTCTAGGTAGTCGGCCGCGTTGCGGGCGATCTGAGGGTTGTCGCGAAGCCCTCGGGCGAGGAGCTGCCGGTTACACCTGGCGCAGCACAGGCCGCGTACGAGTCCCGTGGAGTGGTCGTGGTCCACGTCGAGCCGCTTGGACCTGGACTGCTTGCAGATGGCACAGACGCCGCCTTGGGCGTCCAGGAGCTTGGCGTACTCGCCGGCCTCCAGGCCGTAGACAGTCTGGACTCGGGCCTCATGGGAGGCGGCGCTTCGCGTCTTCTTGTGGCATGTGGTGCAGATCCTTGCCCTGGTGGAGGTGAAGAACCTTTCCGCTCGGTTCTTCTGGCATCGCATGCAGGGTCGGTATCCGCGCTTGGGCTTTTTCATGCCCTCGTCCTTACTGATTCCAGTCTGTCACATCCCAACTTGCGGAGCAAATTGAAAGGCTGTGAGTCAGAACACTTCTTCATCGAGGTCGGTGATCTGAAGGTTCGACGTATTGACCTCGAAAGAGGCGAACGTTCCCCCGGAAGGATCAGTGAAGCCCTCGCGGTTCTTCACGGGGCTGATATGCAGGGTCCTGCCCTGCATTCCGTCCACCTCAGCGTGGATGGTGAGCACAACGGAGGGCACGCGCCCGATCTTGCCCTTCACGCCGTCGAGCGGGATGGGCTTGATGCCGGAGCTGTACTCGCCCACGACGTGATGCATGGCCATGACGTGAGCCCTGGTCTCACGGGCCATCTCGTTGAAGTAGTCGCAGAGCCCTTCGAGGCCGAAGGTGTACTCCTCCGCGTTCGAGGAGCCTCCGCCGTCCACGTTGGTGATGTTGTCGATGACGACGAGGTGGGGGTAGCAGCCGAACACCTCGCGATAGCACTCAAGGTGCAGCTCGATGTCCTTCGGCGTAGGCCGGGCGCTGTAGTTGAAGCGCAGCCACCATCGGCGGCTCAGGGCCTCCTCGTACTTGGCGAACGAGCCGTCGTCCGCGACGAGGGCCTTCTTGACCTCGCGGGCGTTGTCGCCGGTGATCATGGCCGTGGCCCTGGACAGCTGCGTGGCGGCGGTGGAGTCCGCCGAGAAGTACAGGGTGGGGACGTTGGACCAGGTGGCCAGGAACAGGGCCGCGAGGCTCTTGCCGGTGCCGCCTCCGGCGCACACGACGCTGAAGTCTCCGCGCCTGAACTCGACTTCGAGCTTCTGGAGTCCGCGGTACGGGGACGGTATGGGCTCGCCGGCCGCACCCCGGACGAGGACGGACTGATTGAGGCTGAACAAGGTCTCTCCTTCCTAAAGGTGTGTCACATCTCAACTTCGAGAGTTAAAAAAAGAGCACGCGTGCGAGACATCACAGAACCGGCAGCCGAAGCCCGGCTTCGCCGGGAAGTCGCCCGACTTCACGCCCTGGTCCATGGTGACGATGCGCTCGGTGATCTCGTCCTGGTTGGCGTCGGACATCTTCACGGGCCGCGAGAGCTTGTGGTCCTTGGCGAGGTACCAGTCCCCGTTGGTCACCTGCTCGTCGGGGTGGAGCTGGTTGAGCGCCATGCCGTAGACCCAGAGCTGGAACTTGGACTTGGTGGAGCCGGTCTTGAGGTCCCGTACCCGCAGGGTCTCGTCCTTGTTCAAGACAACCTGGTCGATGTAGCCGCGGACCTTCACGCCGTCGAAGTCGGCCTTGAAGTACATCTCGACGGCCGGGGTCTCGCCGTCCGGGCGCCAGAGCACGGGGGCCTGGTCCTGTACGTACTCGACGTAACGGCGGGTCTGCTCGGTGCCCTTGGCGAAGCGGTCCTCCAGGTCCTCAGCGGCCGTGCCGCGATTCGCCCGCATCCACTGGTCGATGTCGTTGACCTTGCCCAGGTCGCGGTTGATGCCCTTGCTGTACTCGTCCTGGAAGACGTTGACGGCCTGCTCGGCGCTCAGCTCCCGGCCCGACTTCTCGAACGCCTCAGCGGCGCTGTGGAAGGCCGTGCCGTGGGTGCTCCATGCAGCCGGCCGGGGCTCGACCCGCTCAACTCGCTTGAGCCAGCTCTTATACGGGCACTCTTCGAACTCGGTGATCTGGGAGACGGAGCGGGGCATCTCGACCCAGCGCTGGTAGTTCGCCTCGATGGTCACAGGCACTCCTGAAATATCTCGAACTGGATGAACCATGCCGACCCTTTCATGCGCGGATGGGGCCAGTCGCAAGTCTCGTGAATGAGGACGGTGCAGTTCTCGAAACCGCATCCGATGCGATCTTCAAGGTTCTTGAGTGCTGAACATTCGGCCTCTCCCATGTTGTCTGCGACGGTCACACAGGTGACTCGTCCAACTCCCTTGGCTGTGAGGTGGACGATGCCGGAGGCATCGGTGTATTCGCGGCTCTCACATACCTGATCTGCCTTCCCAATCGCCTTCAAAAGCTCAGCAGCCCGACTACTGATCTTGAGGTTCTTGAGAGTCTGAATCACTTGTTGACCTTTCGATCCGGAGTGATCTCCGCCTGACCTGATCGAGTCTACGCGACCCGAAGCCTTAATGTCACATCCCAACAGTGGTGCTCGCCACACTGCCCGCCGAAGCGGGACGCCCGCACCCCCGCGACAGCCAGATTCAAGCACGTGTTCGATTTGTCGTACGAATCCGACACGCCGGAGGGGCAGGTGGGAGGGATGGGCGTAAGCCTGGCATAAGGAAAAAGGCCCTTGGTTCAACCAAGGGCCTATGGGTTAGGGACCAAAGTCCCTAGTTGATCACTCTCGTTTTTGGTTGTCAGACTCAGGTAGGAGTTTTCACTCGGCCGAAAGGGTGATCGCACGCAGAACCTTCTCCTCCGGCAGTTCCTTATCCGCAGGCCAGCGGAAGATCAGGTCCCCGTCGCGGTCCTCGCGGTCCACCAGCACGAAGCCGTCCTTGGACTGGGGGTCGTAGTCGATGACCTTGCTGTCGCGTAGGAGACGGGCTTGCAGGCGCTTCGCGGCCAGGCGGTGACTGTCCTTGGCCGTGTCATCCCCGAGGGCGACCCGCAGGTACGCCATCACGGACTTGCCCAGGTAGGAGTTGTGGTGGCTGCCGGCCGCCTCCGTGCGCTTGACCGTCCACGGGATCGCCTCGTTGATCACCTGACGGGACACGGCCTGCCGGTAGTAGCCGCCGAGCGTGAGCGCCTTGTTCACGGCCTGGCCCGTGACGCCGCCGTACCGGGCGCCGATCTGGTCGTCTGTCAGCCCTTGCTCCTTCAGACGGATCAGCGTGTTCAGGTCTGGAAGAACCTTCTCCACCTGACACCCACTCCTCACTGCTTGCTTGACTCAAGTAACGCTGCCTGACGCCGACTTTATCACTTGATCTTGTTAAGGACCCATCAAAAGGTTCAGCTCACATCCCAAAGTGAGACGTACCTCACACACAGTGTAGCCGAAGGTACTAGGTACGCGAGACCTGTGTCACATCTCTACCTGAACTTGTCCCCTGGCCAGACCAGAGACACCGACATTTATAGTGAGAAGAAGAAAAGAGAGAAGAAGAAGTTAGTTAGTTCTTAAAGAGTAGGCCAGGCTAGGCCAGACCTACTTCTTAAAAAGGTTCCTTCCTGTCAGACCTCCCGTTGAGTTCTTCCGGTAGAGGTCCAGGAAGGCATTGGCCCCGGCTGCCAGATCAGAAACCAGCCGGGGCCACACATTCAACCGGCCAAGGCTGATCACCTTGAGCTGGACAAGGTCGGGTAGCTCCCGGCTGGAATCGCGGTGTAGGGGCGCACTCCTCCCTTTCCGGGAGGCAGGTCAGGGTTCGACTCCCTGTCGATTCACCGATCCCGATGCAGCAGCGCATCACACACAGACATCAAAGCCGGATGGTCCGGACTCATCGGGATTCCAACTTCATAGGGGGTGGGCTCATGCCGCGTGCCAAGAGCGTCTGCTACGTCAGCGGCTGCACCAAGGTCACGGTCCGCTCCGGACGGTGCGAGGAGCACGCTCCCCCGGCCCGTAGGGGCTGGGACAGGAAGTCCGCACGGAACAAGGCGCGGCCTGGTGACTGGTCCTCACGCAGGGCCAGGGTCCTCGCCCACGACCGGTTCACCTGCCAGAAGTGCGGCACCAGGGAAAACCTCCAGGTCGATCACATCGTCCCCGTGAGCCGAGGCGGCTCCTGGGAGCTGGACAACCTGTGGGTGCTGTGCGGCAAGTGCCACGCCCTGAAGACCTACTACGAGGACCGGGCCCCCTGACGGGGCCCGGTTAATTCATTCATGGAGTGATGATGCGATGACCACCCCCGACCCTTGGGACTCCTGGGCCGACGAGTACGACCAGGAGCAAGCCCGACTCCGAGCACAGCGGCCCTCGAAGGCCGCGGTGAAGCGTGAGTGGCACAGGTCCGCGGTGGTCGAGCTGGAGGAGCTTGGCGAGCTGTACGGCGTCTCCCCCGCGCTCCTGAAGGGGGTCATCTGATGGCGACGCGACGCGGGCCGGCACCCAACCCGAACGCGATCCGACGCAACAAGGATCACGCCCTGGGCGAGAAGAAGCTCTCCGGCCAGGCCGGTGAGGGCAGGGAGTTGCCGAAGGCCCTGGGCATTTCGACAGCCGGGGCCAAGCGCTTCTGGAAGACGTGGGCCTCCGCTCCCCAGACCGAGGACTGGATGGAGACGGACTGGGCCGAGTTGGAGATCGTCACCAAGCTCGTGGACGCCTTCTATCTGGGCGACATGAAGTACGCCGGTGAGATCCGTCAGCGGGTCGGTAAGTGGGGCGCAACGACCGAGGACAGGGCTCGACTTCGGATGTCTTTCGACAAGTCGGTTGAGCTGGAGAAGGCCCAGGAGGGGCCCCAGCCGATCTCGGATTCAGACATGGACAAGGAGCTGTTCAAGCTGCTTTCAGAGGGTTAGAGGTGATGTGCCGTGGCTCAGACGGGCAACCTGCCCAAGGGAGTCCCGGCACCAAACGAGACCCTTGGCTACCAGATCATCAGGTGGGCTCAGCGCTACATCGTGCAGCCCGATGGTGATTCGGCTGGCGAGCCGTGGAAGTTCACGCCCGAGCAGTTGAAGTTCGTTCTCTGGTACTACGCGATCAATCCGGATGGGACCTGGAAGTACGCGGCCGGCACCCTTCGCCGGGCTAAGGGGTGGGGGAAGACGCCGCTTCTCGCGGCTCTCGCCATCGTGGAGTTCATCGGGCCTGCTCGGTTCTCCCACTTCGACAAGTCCGGGATGCCGGTAGCGAAGAGGGTTCCGCTTCCGGTGGTTCAGCTCGGTGCTACCGCGCTCGATCAGACTCAGCAGACGCTCGACATGATCCGAGGAATGCTCTCGGAGTCTCCGGCCGAGAAGGAATACGGCCTGGAGATCAGCAAGTCCATGGTGCAGTTCAAGTCCGGCAAGCCGGGCTCGATCTCCCCGAAGGCGACGAGCGGCCGTACGAACGAGGGCAACAGGCCCACCTTCATCGTGATGGACGAGGTTCATCACTGGGTGGGCTCGAACGGTGGCCCCGACTTCTACCAGGTGCTCAAGCGCAACGTCGAGAAGACGACGAAGGCCGGCTCCCGCTGGGTGACGACGACCAACGCGTTCAACCCCAACGAGGACTCGGTAGCGCAGCAGATCTACGAGTCCGACATGGTGGCGCAGGGCTTCTGGCTCTATGACTGCCTGGAAGGCTCGATCGAGGTCGAGGACATCCGGGATGAGGAGAAGGTCAGGGCCGCGCTCATCGAGGCGTACGGCGACGCCCACTGGGCGGACATCGACGGCCTGACGAAGACCATCCTCTACGACCGCACGACGCCCGATTCAACGTACTGCCGGTTCTTCTTCAACCAGATCGCTGAGTCCAGCGACGGATGGATGTCGAAGGCCGAGTGGGACGCCTGCGAGTCCGTCAACGACATCAAGCCCGGCGAGCAGATAGCCATCGGCTTCGACGGAAGTGTCCGAGGAGACGGCACAGCGCTGGTCGGCATCCGCCTGCACGACGCGAAGCTATTCACGCTCGGGCAGTGGCTCAGGCCGGACCACGCCAAGGACGACTGGGAAGTTGACGTGCTCTCGGTGGAGGCCGCGGTGAAGCGGGCCTTCGAGACCTACCGGGTTGAGTGGATGTACGCCGACCCGCCCTGGTGGCAGGAGAACATCGGCCGCTGGGCAGTCGAGTGGGGCGACGACTACGTATTCGAGTTCTGGACCAACAAACCGACCCGGATGGTTCAGGCCGTCGAGCGTTTCCGGACGGCCGTGATGGTCGGTGACCTCTCGCATTGCGGGGAGACAGAGCTAACTCGCCATGTCCTTCAGGCCGTTGTCCGTGAAGTTCCCCAGGGTGACTTGATCACCAAAGACTCACCACGATCCAAACGAAAGATTGACCTCGCGGTGGCTGCCGTACTTGCACTTGAAGCACGCGCTGACGCGATTGCGGATGGACGCCTCCAGATCAAACGGAGGCGAGTAGTCGGTTTCTGAGCCCCGCTCGAAAGGGGCCCAGATGGCTACTGCCGCGCTCGACACTCCAGGCAACGAGGGTGTCTTCTCTCCTCCGTCCACTCCGCAGATGTGGATGGACTTCCTTGCTTCGAAGCTCGCTTCCCGATCGGGCAACTACAAGCGCTTTGGCGAGTATTACGACGGCAAGCACCAGAAGATGTTGTTCGCTCAGTCCAAGTATCGGACCGAGTTCGCTCACATCTTTGAGCGCTGGAACGACAACTTCTGCGGGCTGATCATCGACTCGGTGAACGAGCGGATGTTCATCGACGGCTTCCGCCTCTCGGAGGAGCCGACCGAGGACAAGATCGCTCGCGAGATCTGGCAGCGGAACCGGCTGGACTCGGAGTCCAACTCGGCGCACCTGGACGCGATGATCCAGGGCGCGGCCTACGCGGTGGTGTGGGGCGAGGACAAGGGGAACGGCCTCAAGGCCGTCATCTCCATCGAGTCCGCGGAACACATGGTCGTCCAGTACAAGCCGGGCTCGCGCCACGAGATCGAGGCTGCGGCCAAGTTCTACGTGGACGACTGGGGACGGCAGTTCTGCACTCTGTGGTGGGGCGACAAGGTCTACACCGGGGACTGGAAGATCGGCGGCTACTCGATCGACCGCACGGAGCCGAACCCGCTGGGCCGGCCTCCGGTGGTGCCGATCCAGAACCGGGCCCGCCTGGTGGGCGAGCCGATGTCGGACCTGGCGACGGTCATCCCCATCCAGGACGCGATCAACAAGACGGTCGCTGACTCGCTGGTGGCGTCGGAGTACGCCGCCTGGCCTCAGCGATATGTCACCGGGTTGGAAATCCAAGAGGACGAGCACGGCAACCCGATCGAGCCGTTCAAGGTCGCGGTGGACAAGCTCCTCCAGGCCGAGGACCCGCAGGCATCGTTCGGGCAGTTCGCCGCTGCTGACCTCAGCAACTACGTGGACCTGGTGGACATGCTGACCATGCACATGGCCAGCGTGGCGAGGGTGCCGTTCCATTACATGCTGAAGGGCGGCCAGCCCCCGTCCGGTGACGCGATCACCTCTGCGGAAGCCGGCCTGGTCTCGAAGACCAAGGAACGGATGCTGCACTTCGGGGAAGCCTGGGAGGCCGTGATCCGTCTCGCGATCGAGGTGGAGAAGGGCGGCCCGCAGGAGGAGTACGAGGCCGCCGAGATCATCTGGCGTGACCCGGAGAACCGCACCGAGGCCCAGCACATCGACGCCCTGTTGAAGCTCCAGCAGCTCAACGTTCCGAAGCAGCAGCTCTGGCAGGACGCGGGCTACACGCCCTCGCAGATCGCACGCTTCGATCAGCTCCTTGAGGAGGAGGCCCGCACCGAAATGGAGCGCGCCGACAAGTACCAGACGGAGCAGCAGAAGCAACAGATGGCGATAGCCCAGCAGACGGCAGACGACAAGTCGGCCGCCTCGGAGGCCAAGCTGAAGAACGACGCCCAGAAGCCCCCGCAGGGCAACTCGGGCAACGCGAACCGTCAGCGGTTCGAGAAGTAGCAGAACGTTTCCCTCTCGGGCTCCCGAAACGGGGGCTTTTTATTTGCCCGCGAAGTTGGAATGTGACACTTCGCGCTGATCCGAAATGGATGATCCACATGGACGAGACCAAGAACGAACAGGTTTCCACCGAGGCCGGCTCTGCCGGTGAGGGCCAGCCGGATGCGGCTGCACTTCAGGCGGAGATCGACAAGTGGAAGGCCCTTTCCCGCAAGAACGAGGACCGCTTCAAGCAGGCTTCCTCGGAGCTTGAGGGTTTCCGGCAGTCCCAGATGACAGACACCGAGAAGGCCATCGAGGCCGCCAAGGTGGAGGCGCGGAATGCGGCCCTCTCCGAGGTTGGAACCAAGCTCGTGAATGCCGAGCTGCGTGCCGCTTCCTCTGCGGCTGGGGTGACTCTTCCTGGTGCCGAGTATCTGAATCTCAGCTCGTTCCTGGGCGAGGACGGTAACCCGGACTCCGCCCGTATCGAGGCGTTCGTTTCGTCTCTTCCTAAGTCGAATTCTGGCGCGGCCTACGCGCAGAACATCGGCCTGGGTCGTCAGGGGAGCCCGGCTGCCGGCCAGCTCACTCGTGAGGACCTTTCCCGCATGTCTCCGAGGGAGATCAACGAGGCCCGTAAGGCGGGCAAGTGTGACGCCCTCATGCGAGGCGAAATCTAAACCAAAGGACGTATCACTATGGCTGGTAATGACTTCACTTCCCAGGCAGCTTCCGGTCTTCTGACGGGTGGCCCCGCTGGCGGCGACCCGGTTCTGAAGGACAAGGGCGTTTTCGTTCCCGAGCTGTGGACCGCTCAGCTTCTCCAGGACCTTGAGGACAACCTGATCCTGGGTTCGGCGGAGATCACGAACCGCAACTACGAGGGCGAGTTCCGTCGCGAGGGCGACCGCATCCGCATCCCGCACTTCATCGACACCGTTGAGGACAAGGGTCTGATCAAGGCGTACGGCGAGATCGGTGACAAGGACCACGCGGCCCTTGAGTACATCCCGATGACCGTCGGCAAGGGTTCGAGCTTCCACATCGAGATCGACGCCCTTCACCAGCTCCAGACCAAGAGCGGCATCGACCTCATGTCCGAGCTGGTTCGTCAGCGTGGCCGCCAGGCCGCCGTGTCGATCGACAAGATGCTGGCCCAGACCCTCACCGCGGCCGTCGCCGGTAAGGACCTGAACGGCGCCGAGAAGATGCCGTCCGACGTGAACACCCTGCCGGCCCTGCACGGCAAGATCGACACCGTCAAGCACAACGCTCTGGAGACCGAGGTCATCGGTGTCTACGACTATGTGGTTGCGATGCTTGAGAACCTGGACCTGAAGAACGCCCCGGACTCCCGGTACCTCTTCATCTCCCCGCGTCTGCGCTCGCTGCTCCTGCGCGACCCGAAGTTCATCGACGCCTCGCACTTCGGTGGCGGCGCGGTCATGCCGTCCGGTGTCATCGGCACCATCCTGGGCATCCCGGTCCGCGTCTCGAACACGCTGGGTGCTGCTCGTGCGCAGGCCGGCAAGCTCGTCAAGGGCCGTCGCCACGACGAGTTCGCGGGCATCGACATGTTCATGGGCTCGACCTCCGCGACCTCCCTCGTGATCCCGTTCGCGCAGATGGAGGCGTACAAGCCGGAGCGCTCCTTCACGGACGCGATCAAGTCCCGCGTCATCTACGACGCCAAGGTCATTCGGCCGGAGCAGCTTCTCGTCTCGACGGGCGTCGAGGAGGAGATCCGCAAGCACAACGAGGTGGCTGTCGAGAAGAACCGCACTGTCGCGGTCAAGGACGCTACGCCGACGAAGTAACTCTCTCTTTTTGCCCCGAAGTTGGGATGTGACAAATGAACATCACTGTTCCGGACATTGAGGTCCGGCTCGGGCGCAAGATCGAGGACGACGAGAAGCCGAGGGTGGAGGCGTTCATCACGGATGCCTCCGCCCTCGTGGCGGACTACTGCGGCTCCGGCTACCGCGAGGACGCGCCCGGTATCCGGGCCGTCATCTGCGCCGAGGTGATTCGGTGGCTGGCCGTCTCCCCTGGGATCGTCTCCGAGAAGGTTGGGGACATTCAGGTCGAGTTCGGCACCTCCGCGACCACGCAGTCCCTCTCCCCTGCTGCGAGGACTTCGCTCAAACGCTACCGGCGCAAGCTGACCTCCACTCCCCTTCAGGTCGATACCCCGGCCTGGGACGGGATCGAGGTGTGGGGCTCGACGCTGCCGGTTCGCCCGATGCGGGCGGAGGGGTGATGAAGAACCTCCTCACCGATCCGGTGCGCATCCTGCGGGCCGACATCACCAAGGACGGGCCGTACACCAAGAAGCGCGACTGGAAGAACGCCAGGACCGTCTTCGAGGGCCTTGCCTGCGTTCAGCCTGACCGGGCCTTCGAGGTCCGCTCCCCTGAACGTGAGACGGCGCAGGAACGGCTTCTCGTATACCTGCCGGCCGGGACGGACGTGGACTCCGCGGACCGCATCGAGTACCACGGGCTGACCTACGAGGTGGACGGCGATCCACTGGAGTGGCGGCACCTCACCCTTCGGCACGTCCGCATTCGAGCTTGGAGGGTGGAGCACTGATGGCCGCGAACTTCCGCCTCGATCTGAACGAGTACGCGCTTGAGCGCGCGATGTCCTCCGCCGAGACGGCGAAGCTCCTGTCCAAGAAGGCTTCCGAGATCGCTGCCACTGCTCGACACGACGCCCCGAAGAACAAGAAGGGCTCGTGGAACATGTACGCCCGCTCGGTGTCCATCACGGCCTGGGAGGAAAACGGGGTCGTGCACTCTGCGGTACAGGCCGACCGTCACGCCCTGCTCATCGAGTACGGGTGGAGGGACAAGGGCGGCAGGCGCCATCCCGGCAACCACACCTTGAAGAACGCGCTGATGAAGGTGAGGGAGCAGTGAGGATTGATCCCGTCGCCGTCGTCTTCGAGTTCCTGTCGGCCCGCAAGGAGCTGGCCGACTACGTGACCGGTGACCTGGTGGGCCGCGAGCCCGACGAGACCACGATCTACCTGGAGCACGCCGGAGGCTTCCGAGCCATCCGGGCCTGCATGGATCGTGCGGACATCACCTACCAGGTGTACGCGGAGGATCGCTCGGTGGCGGCCGAGCTGGCGTACGTCGTGCGCGAGGCCCTGCTTGAGGAGCTGCCCGGCAAGGCCGTGGGTGAGGCCCTGGTCCTCGATGTGGCCGAGGCGATCAGCCCCCGCTACTTCCCGGACACGACCTCGCGCGAGCACACGTACCAGGGCGAGGTGACGGCCTTCATCACCGAAGCGTGAGCCGGCCGGACTCTTTCTCGCCTTGAAGTTGGGATGTGAGGCATCCCCTTTTTCAGCCCCCTGCCATGGGGGCTTTTTTCATGCCCAGATTCAGGAGGCCCCTATGGCTGATCAGACCGGCAACTCCGGTAACGCGAAGAAGATTCGCTTCGCCCCGCAGGGCGAGATTTACGTGGCTGACGCGAATGCGGTGAAGGAGCTGCCTCGCGACTGTGAGCCGATCGGCGTCACCGACGTTTTCAAGGCCCTCGGATATGTCGATGAGGGCGGCGTCACGATCACGCCCTCCATCGAGACGGACCCCGTGAATGTGTGGCAGTCCGCGGTGCCGGTTCTCTACAACGTGAAGTCGGCCTCGTTCCAGATCAAGGCCACGCTCATGGAGACCAACGAGCTGACGACTCAGCTCTTCTTCGGCGCCAAGTGGGTCCAGGCCACCGAGCAGGACGGTTCCGCCATCGAGGGCGTGTGGCGTCTCGACCTGAAGTCCACCCCGGACCTCACCGAGCTGGCCATCGTCGTGGACTGGTCGCAGACCGTTGACGGCCTGCCCGTCCGGTACCGCTGCGTCATCGGTCGCGCGATGATCTCCGACCGTGGTGCCATTCAGCTCCAGCGTGCCGAAAATGGGAAGTTCGAGCTGACCATTGACGCGCTCGACCACTCCGGTTCGCTGGGCTACGTCCTCACCGACGACAAGGTGAAGGACGACCCGATCTCGATTCCCGCCGTGGTCACTCTCGCCCCGAACACCGTTGCTCAGGACGGCCACTTCGACGTGGTGGGCAAGGGCTTCCCGAAGGGCGAGACCGTCGCCGTGACCGTCTCCCCGAACAGCGAGAAGTTCACCGCGACCTCGAAGCCCGTGGGCGAGGACGGCACCTTCACCATCCCCGTCACCGTCGCTGCGGACGCTCCGGTTGGCTCGGAGTACGAGGTTTCCGCGAAGGCCGGCGCCGCCGAGACGGTCACCTCCGTGGACAAGCTCACGGTCGAGGCCAAGCAGGGTTCTTTCTAGAAGCCCCGGCCGGCCTGAAGGCCACCCCGGCTGAGACTTCGGTTTCGCTGGAGTGGTCTGCCGTGACCGGGGCTACCGAGTACGAGATCTCGTACGGCCAGGAGAAGACGACCAGGAAGCAGGCTTCCGCCGTCATCCAGGCCCTCACCGCGGACACCGACTACACCTTCAAGGTCGTGGCGAAGGCCGATGGTTACGAGGACTCCCCTGCGGCTGAGGTGGCTACGCGGACTCTCGCTCCCGAGCCCGAAACGCACGACGCCTAACTGAATCTATCCCCGTGGCGGGGAGGGAGAAATCCCCGCCCTCTCATCTCTCTTCCCCCTTTTCCCCTTTGGAGTTCGACATGGCTGCTACCGCTGCGAAGAAGACCGCTACCGCCAAGAAGGCGGAGGCCGAGGACGCCCCGACCACGTTCGAGTTCAAGGGCGTCGAGTTCACGATTCCGGCTCCGCTCGACCTCTCCGACGAGGTTCTTGACGCGATCGAGGAGGGGGCCGGCGAGCGCGCGATCGTCCGGGCCATCGTCGGCCAGGAGCAGTGGGCCGCGTACAAGGGCCTGAAGTGCACCATCCGCGACTTCAACGCGTTCCTCGACCTCGTGACCGAGGCCGCGGGGTTCGGTGAGCCGGGAAACTAATCCGAACCGTCCGCGTCATCGAGGAGTACAGCGATGAGCTTGAAGCCGATCTGCTTGAGCACTTCGGTGTAGATCTCCTGGACCTCTGGCGCGGGCGGCTATCGCTCCGTCGTGTGAACGTTCTTCTCCAGTCGCTCTACCGGAAGTTGGGCCAGTCCTCGCTTCTGGCCTCCATGGACGAGGGCGCTTCCTGGTCGGAGACGAATCACATTCTGGCTCGAATCTCGGACGGCCTTGAGCTGTCCAACTATCTGTTCATCAAGGCCAATGCCGGTGAAGACGGCGATGACCTTGAGCCTCCGAAGCCACTTCCCCGACCTGGGCAGCAAGCCGAGGAGCCGAAACGCGTTGAAACGGAGTTCGCCTCTGGCGATGAGGTGGCTTCCTTCTTCAACACATTCGGTCAGGTCTAGGAGGTTGTATGGCCACACGAGGAAGGGCGCCTGTAAAGGTCGGCTCCGGCTATCTCGACATCTTCCCCCAGTTGAACAAGACAGCTCTGGGCAAGATGCGCACAGAGCTGACGCGACAGATGGAACGGATGGGCGCACAGGCCGCCCGTTCGTTCTCGACGGCTATGGGCCAGGGCTTCAAGGGCATAGCCACCTCCGCCTCGAAGGCGGCCAAGCAGGCCGGTAAGGCGACGGAGAAGGAGGCCGTAGACACCTCCAACAAGCTCCGTCAGGTCGAGCGGTCGCTGACTCGCTTCCACGGCGAGGAGGCCGGCAAGCAGTTCCGCACCTACCGGAACCTGGCCAAGCAGCGCGAGCAGCTTGAGGAGGGCACGTCCAAGGCGACACGCCGGGCGATCCAGGACACGGTTCGAGCGAACCGTCAGGCCGTCCAGGAGTCGATCCGCGAGGAGCGGCAGAAGGCCCAGGAGAAGGCCCGTCTCCAGCGTGAGGCGATGGCGGAGACGCGCCGTCGCATCCAGGCCGAGAAGTTTGAGGAGCGGGCCCTGGCCGCAGAGGTGCGGCAGATCAAGCGCCAGATGGCGCAGGAGGCCCGTCAGGCTGCTGCCGAGGAGCGCCAGGCCCAGAGGCTCATGGCCCAGGCCGTACGTCAGCGTGCGGCCGAGGAGCGTGCCGCGCACATGACCCGTCTCGGGTACCTGCGGGACGAGCTTCGGGGCCTTCAGCAGACGCGCTCGGAGTTCGCAGAAACGATCCGCCAGAACCGTCGGCAGATCAGCGCCTTCGACCGTGAGCACGGCTCGGTGATGAAGACCGCCTCGCAGCGGTGGGCGACGCTGGGGCAGGCCACGGAGACGTTCGGCACGAACCTTGAGCAGGTCGGCCGGAGCATCACGCAGAACCTCGTGACGCCGCTCGCGGTGGCCGCTGGTCTCATGACCAAGATCGGCTCCCAGAGCGCGGACATGCAGTTCTATGCGTCTGAGGGTCTGGACCGGGCCGGCTTCAACCCGAAGGAAGTCGCCAAGGGCATTCAGTCCATCCAGGACTTCGCGGTGAAGACGCCGTTCTCGCTGGAGGACATGACCGACAAGTTCTCGCAGGTTGCCCGCAACTTCGAGTCTTACGGCAACTCGACTTCGGACTCTCTGAAGAAGTCCGAGTCCCTGATTCGCGGTATCGCGGACTACGCCGCCTCGTTCGGTGTCCTCGACCCGAACAAGGTCAAGGGCGGCATGATGGCCGCGGACATGATGATGGACCAGGGCAAGCTGTCCACTCGTTATCTCCGTCAGTTCGTTCGCGGTACCGGTATCCCGATGAATGAACTCGGCAAGATCGCCGGATACAAGGGCAGTGCCGACTTCCTGAAGGATGTCCAGGACCCCAAGGGCGGTGTCAGCTCAAAGGAGTTCTTCGACAAGTTCATCAAGTCCTACGAGACCCAAAGCGGCGTCAAGGGGTCGGCTGAAGTCCTCGGTACCGGTTCCATCGGCGGTGCGTTCAGCGCCGTGAAGGAACAGGCCCAGTTGAACTTGGGCAAGATGTTCGGCACGTTCAACGAGGACACCGGCAAGTTCGAGTGGACGGCTCTTGGCAAGAGGGTCAAGGGTCTGGCAGACAAGCTCGGAAAGCTCTTGGAGGACAAGGGACTTCAGGAGCTTGCAGGCGGTCTGATGGGCAACTTCGCCCGCGCTGTCGAGCTGATCATCACCGGTATTCAGAAGGTCTCGACGTTCCTCAACGAGCACCCCGCGCTGAAGGAAGTCGTCGGCAAGATCATCAAGGTGGCGGCCGTCCTCGGACCGCTGTCCATCGCGATCGGTCTGGCCACCAAGGTCTTCGGCAAGCTCGCCAAGTCGTTCTCCCCGCTGGTCAAGCTGGGAGGCGGACTGCTGAAGGGCCTGCGCGGAGGCTTCCGTACGGCGAACCAGTTCCTCTCCGGTGTCCGTGCCGGCCGGGGCAACTTCCGTGAGACGTACCGGCAGCGACGGGCCGACTACCACGACGGTGACGACCGCAACCTCTTCCAGCGGGGCCGGGACCGTGTGACGGGCCGGGACTCCCGCTCGACTCGCCTCACCGTGCAGACCGAGGAAGCCGAGCGTGCGCTGAAGGAAGTGGATCGCAAGATCCAGGACATTCAGAACCGCATCCACAACCTCAACCGGGAGCGGCTGAACCAGATCGCCTCCGAGCTGGGTGGCGAGGGCGGCACGTCGGTGCGTGGCCGCGCGAACAGCGCGGACCGTGAGATCGACCAGGCCCGCCTTTCGGTGCGGGAGCTGAACCAGGGCAAGGTCAACGAGCTGGGGCAGCGTCTCGTGCAGCTCAAGGAGAAGGCGGAGTCCGCGGAGCGGCACATCAAGCAGGTCCGCCAGGCCGTAAACGGTCTGAACGACGGCAAGCTGGGGATGGTCCGGCAGCAGTTCGAGTACCTGAAGGACAAGGCCGACACCGCGAAGCGGCACGTCGCCTCCGTGTCCCGAGAGGTGAAGGAACTCAACGGCCGTTCCCTGTCCTCGATCCGAGGGAAGTTCTCCTCGACGCTGACTCCGGCGATCAAGGGCTCGTACTCGCAGGCCAAGGACCTCAACAGCAAGATCAAGGATGTCAACGGCCGGGGCCTGGGCTCGATCACGGGCAAGGTCCGCACCCTCAAGGATGCGCTCGACAAGGCCGGAGACAAGGCCGGACGACTGGGCACCAAGATTGGCGAGGTCAACACCCTCACCGGTCTCGGGGGCGGCGGATCGGGCAAGCACCGCAAGCCCAACAAGCACGCTCTCGGTGGTGTCATCCCCGGCTATGCGCCGGGCGTGGACAACTACCCGGCGCTGTTGTCTCCCGGTGAAGCGGTCCTGCGGCCCGAGGTGGCGAACGCTCTCGGCGCTCCGCTGATCAACCACTGGAACGCTCAGGCTGCTCGGGGTCACATCGCCAAGCACGCCAAGGGCAAGGCCGGCAAGGGATCGGGGAAGGGCCGCTGGCCCATGTCGATCCTTGAGGAGCTGTACGACATCGTGAACATCCGCCCCGGTATCGGGGCGTTCACGGGTGGCATCGACATGGCTGCGGCAGGACGCGGCATCGGTGGCTCGACGGGTTCCAACGTCCGCAGTTGGGGTGCCCAGGCCGGTGGTGACTCGGCAGGCCGGCTGGTGAACAACCGGTTCGGAAACATGAAGGACTTCATCCTCAACCGGGTGCCTTCATTCCTGACCAAGGCCCCTACCGGAATCGGCAACCTGATCGGCATCGCGGCGGGCGCTCTAGCGCCAACTGCCGGACAGCTCTTCTGGGATGACGTCTGGAAGGGCGACGGCAATATCGTCCAGCGTGGCGGTCGCTTCATGACGGACATGGTCAAGTCCATCCCGTCGATCATGAAGGACCTGGTCACCAATATCTGGGACTCCGGAAAGGAAATCCTCGGCGCGATCAAGGACGCGATCACCGACCCGAAGGGCTTCTTCAACGACGCGATTTCGTCAGTGAAGGAAATGTTCCAAGGCATGGTCGATCAGGTCCGCGAAATGGTCGCCCTGCTCCAGGAGATCTGGTCGAATCCGTCCGAGTACGCGAAGGAAGTTTTCGACAACTTCATTGATCGAGTCCGTGAACTCATGCCCAATACCAAGGGCTTGTTCAAGTTCGCGGACGGTGGAGTCGTTCCCGGATACTCCCCCGGCAACGATACCGTTCCGGCGATGCTGTCGCCGGGCGAAGCGGTTCTCCGTCCGGAGGCTGCTCGCCATCTCGGTTACGCGATGGTGCAGAAGCTCAACGCCCAGGCGAAGGCCGGCACCCTCCCGGGTTCTTCTTCCGGCTCTTCAAGTGGGGATGTGACAGCTCTCCCGGATGCGAAGGCGTACGAGGAGGCCGTAGCCAAGATCAAGGCGTCCCTGGACTCCCTGACCAAGGCGGTACGGGCTCACAGCACGTCGTCTCGGGCTGACTGGACCAACGTCAGCAACGCCGTCCGCACGGCGGTGGACAGCGGCATCAAGCCCGCGCAACAGCGCTGGATTCAGCACCTTCAGGGCCCGCTCACGCAGGCCGAGAGGAACTTCCAGAACGCCAACCGGTCCACCTGGACCAACGTGGCTTCGCAGGTCTCCTCGTCGGTGTCGAACGTGTCCAGCTCGTTCACGCGCCTGCGCTCGAACCTGGACGGCCTGAAGCGGTTCTTCGAGTCCAGCTCGACCCGCATCAAGGAAGTCTGGCGCTCCGCCATGTCCTACGTGGACTCCTCGACCAGGAGCACGATCAGCGGCCCGTACAACCGGGGCGCCGTCTCGATGATGTCCTCGATGGCGAAGCTCGCCGGGACGAAGGCTCCGCTTTCGACTCTGCGCTTCTCCACGGGCGGCATCGTGCCCGGCTACCAGCCGGGGGTGGACACGGTTCCCGCGATGCTCTCGAAGGGCGAAGGCATCCTCCGTCCGGAGGTTGTCCGTGCGCTCGGTGCCGAGACCATCCACGCCTGGAACGACCAGGCCCGCAAGACCGGCAACGTCTTCGCCAACGGTGGAGTCGTCGGTCAGCAGTCCTGGTCGGGCAAGTCCGGCTCGGACTGGGTGAACAAGCACAAGGACGACGACTACGACGGCTACACGTCCGCCTTCAAGGCGGGCTGGAAGTCGGTCATCGCTCCGATGCTGGGCACCATCAAGCGGGCCTACGGCGAGGCCGGCAACGTCAACCAGGCCATGTTCGCGAAGGCTCAGCCCTGGGCCGAGAAGTGGACATCGTGGGTGGACAAGCACACCTCGGGCGGCAGCAATGCCGTGGTCCGGAAGGCCATCGAGGAGTTCCAGAAGGAAGCCCCGATGGTGGGCGGCTCGAAGTACAACCTCGGGAACGGCGAAGCCTGGTGTGCCGACTTTGTCTCCTACGTGGTGGACAAGGCCGGAGCGAATCAGGCGTACGGCAACTCCCCGAAGGGTGCTCCGCAGAACCGCTGGCCGGCAGTGGCGACCTGGAACGCGGCCATGCGCCATGTTCCGGTCTCGCAGTCACAGCCCGGTGACCTTCTGACCTACCGGGGCAACGGCCACATCAACATCAAGACCGGTCCAGACGAGACGGTTGGCGGCAACGAGTCCAACTCGCTGAAGCGAAGCCGCGGTTACTGGCGTTCGGCCACGGCCGCTCTCCGCCCCTCGGGCGGCGCGTCCTCGTCGGACGGTCCGGTCCTGAACCCGTGGCCGGGCAGCATCCCGAAGTTCTCGGGAACGCTCGGTGGAGGTGTGGACGGGGAGATCGCCAAGGCCATCGCCAAGGCCATGTCCCTGACCGGAGTCTCCGGTTCGAAGTGGGCAGACGGCATTGCGACGATCATCCGCCGCGAGTCCGGAGGCAATCCTCGGGCCATCAACAACTGGGACTCGAACGCTGCGGCAGGCAACGCTTCTCGCGGTCTGATGCAGGTGATTCCGCCGACGTTCCGTGCCTATCACCAGGCCGGTACCTCGTGGGACATCTTCGATCCGGTGGCGAATATCGCGGCTGCGATCAACTACATCAAGGCCCGGTACAAGGACATCTCGAATGTCCAGCAGGCCGACCCCAGCAAGCCCCCGAAGGGCTACTGGACAGGGACTCGTTCTGCGAGTCCTGGCCTGGCTCTGGTGGGTGAGCGTGGCCCCGAGCTGGTCAATTTCCGTGGTGGTGAGCGGGTCTTCAACAACGGGGAAACCCGTGACCTTCTCGGTAACCGCTACGAGATCCACATCCATGAGGCGAAGAGCGAAGACACGACTCAGGCCGTGATTCGCGGCCTCAAGTACGTGGAGACCATGTACGGCATGTAACAGGTGGCATGAAGGGCCCCGGCTTCGGTCGGGGCCCTTTGTGTTGCCCGGATAGCGAGGTGTTCAATGCCAATTCCGGGTTACCGGCTCCCCAGTTGGGAGGACAACGCACCGATCATCGGCGTCCCGCCGCAGCCGGATCGCTGGGGACACACCAAGGTCACGATCACTGGAAGTGGTGGGGCCGGCGAGGAGATACCCCTCACCGACTTTTCCGGCCGGGCCTGGCCCGCCATCTTCCTCCAGGACGGTGCGACCGGTCTGGACATGCCTCCGATGGAGGTCCACTCCGACACGTCCCCGAACCTCGACGGGGGCTGGTTCCGCTCCACGAGGGCAGCCGAGCGCGAGATCCTGCTCCCCCTCTACCTGTACGGCATCGACCGCAGGACGATCCGGGACCTGAAGCGGAAGCTCGCTCGCACCCTGAATCCGCGGAACGGCTCCTGCGTGCTGCGGTTCACCGAAGGCGACAGCACATCGAGGTACATCACCGCCTACTACAAGGGCGGCATGGAGGGCAACGAGGGCTCGGACAACGCCGGGTTCACCTGGTGCCGGTACGGCATCCAACTCACCGCCTTCGACCCCTGGTTCTACGGGGACCGCGACGTGATCGCGGAGTGGAAGACCGGCGTCGGCAAGGTCTTCCTGAAGGGGCCGGGAAAGCCGTTCCTCCCTCTCGACATCAGTGAAGGAACTATCTCCTCGCGCGGGGTCACGATCTTCAACCCTGGCGACGTAGAAGCGTGGCCGGTGTGGGAGATCCAGGGGCCGGTTCGTTCATTCACGATCTCCAGCCCGGACGGACGCTCCTTCGGCATCAACCCGTCGAACACGCAGGTCGATCTGATCGGCTCCGGCGAGACGCTGACGATCGACACCCGCCCTGGGCGCAAGACGATCACCCGCAGCAACGGCGAGAACTTCTGGCCGAAGCTCGACCCGAACCCCGCGATGTTCGAGCTGCCGGCCGGTGAGTCGAAGGTCAACGTCCAGATGAATCCGGGTGCTTCAGATGCGGCTCTCCGCTTGAAGATCTCCCCTCGCTACGAGAGCTACTAGGAGGGGACATGGGTTACAGGATTTTCGTCCGTGACTCTCCTGGCTCGGACGGCAGGATGCCGCTCCTGGGCGAGATAGACACCTGGATCAAGCTGGACTTCACAGTCCGGTTCAACCAGCCCGGAGCCTGGCAGATGCTCGTCCGGGTCGGCACTCCCCACGAGCGGCTGCTGAAGCAGGGCCGCGGAATCGTCATCTACCAGGACGGTGTACCGGACCCCATCTTCAGCGGCGGCATCGAGGCGTTCGAGAAGTATTGGACGGTCGAGCAGCACACGGGCCAGGGCTCGGTGTTCGTGGGCGGGAAGTGCGACAACCAGATTCCGTTCAACTACCTGGCCTTTCCCTCGGTGGTCGGTGAGGGCACGGACGCGATGAAGCTCCGCCCCATCACGAACCAGTGGGAGGGCATCGACCGCAGGCCGGCCGGAGGCTCGGTGGGCCAGGCGATGTGGGTGGAGTGCGACCTCGCCTTCGGTGCTCGCGCTCTGCCGGACCGTGCACTGCCCGGTGTGGTCGTCGGCGCCAACCCGAACGTGGGCGACGCGATCAAGGACACGCTCCGCTACGACAACCTTGGGACCAAGTTCGGTGACTGGCTCAAGGACAAGAAGACGGGCTACCGCTTCCTCTACAACCCGACCTCGCAGAAGATCGAGCTGAAGATCGCCAACTGCCGGGACCTGGGCAAGACCATCCGCTTCTCCCCCGAGCTGGGGAACATCAAGCAGTACACCTGGCAGCTGAAGGCCCCCACGGTCACCCGCGCCATCGTCGCCTGCCAGGGCGAAGGCAAGGACCGGTACATCTACCAGGCCACCGACGCCGACGCCGAGAAGGTATGGGGCTCGGTGGTCGAGCAGTTCATCGACCGCCGCGACATCCCGCTGAAGACCAGCAAGGACGGCAAGGCCGAACTGGTCGTACGGAAGAACGACGACGGGTCCGAGGACATCGGCACCGGCCCGGACGGAAAACCGTGGCCCGGCAAGACGCCGGCCGAGCAGAAGGCCGCGGCCCTCAAGCACTACACGGAAGCTGTCCAAGAGGCCGCGAAGAACGCCCTCAAAGAGGGCGAAAAGTCCGGCCACTTCCAGGTCTATCCCATCGACACTCCGCAGTGCATGTACGGCCGGGATTACGTCGTGGGCGACATCGTGACCGTGGAAGCCGACGGCCAGATGATCACGGACAAGGTGAATGAAGTAACCATCACCGTGGATGACGGAGGCCAAGTCGAAACGGTTTCTCCGAAGATTGGCGATCAGGGAACTGGTCAGCCTTTGAACCTCTACAAGCAGGTCTTTGAAATGCGAGAGAAGCTGCGCAAGTTGGAAGCGAGGATGTAAATGGCTGAGATCAGTTACCCGTTCGACAAGGACACCAACATCGGCAAGCCCGAAGAGGGCGGAGGCCGGCAGGCCGTCACGCAGAACGACTGGCAAAACATGGCCACGCAGTTCGCTGATGACCGGATCGACCACATCTTGAACAGCGGAAACATGGTCGCTGAGTCGATGCCGTTCTACGCCGAGGTGTACGACGTGAACACCATCAAGGTGCAGCGCGGCGAAGCGATGGTCGGCGGCTTCTACTACAAGCTCGACGCGGCGACGACCGTCCGCGTGGAACACAACCTCGACCAGAAGTACGACCGCCAGGACCTCTTGGTGATCCGGGCTGACCTCTCGAAGGGCTACGCCAAGCTGGAGGTCTCCCAGGGTGCGGCGACTGCCAACCCGCAGGTGCCGAAGGTTCTCAAGGAGCGCGGTGGCCGCTGGGAGCTGCCGCTGTACGTGATCCGTGTGCCGAAGAAGCAGGGCCAGCCGGTCATCTCTCCCGTGCACCCGTACAAGGCCCCGGAGGACATCTCCACGGTGGCCCCGGCACAGTCGGTAGCCGCCCACCAGGCGGAGGGCTCGTTCCTCCGCAACCTCGCCCCGTCAGCGGGCGGCGGCCAGTACGAGGCGTTCGCGGGCGCGGACGGCTTCACGATCACTCGGGACCTGGGCGCCACGAGGACGTACACACCGGAGATCCGGTACACGCGCGTCACCCCGAAGGGCCTGGTGGCTCGGGGCCGTTACCGCCGTATCGCTCCGAACCTCGTCTGGTACTCCATCGACATCAACAACCCGACGAACACCGACTACTGGAATGACGCGAAGGACAACTGCATCTCGTTCACGCTGCCGAAGGATGCTCAGCTCAACGGCACGAACGGGCAGGTGTTTTCGGGGGTCATGGTGAACGGCGGATACGACGCCGGAATGCCGAACTTTGTTGACCTCCGCGGATACACGTGGGGTGGCCATAAGGGCGATTACGTCCGGATGCTCTACCAGAACGCGAAGTACCTGCACGAGGGCCTTGATTACCTCCGCGTGTTCCCCCGCAAGTCTTACATCCTCTTCTCCGGCGTCTACGAGACGCAGGGCCTCAAGTAGCTGGAGGGCTCATGGCACGCAACGTATTTGGTGGTACGGCTGCTGACGCGGCCGAGAACGAATCAGGTGGCCGCCTCCCCAACCTGAAGGGGCGCGTCTACCTCTCGGAGGAGTCCCCGGACGAGGTGAAGGATCTCCTCGACATGGCGGGCAACGAAATGAAGGACGGTCTCCTCACCGACGAGCGAGGCATGATCCCGATGTTCCAGGGTCCGGATGGGGTCGAGCAGTTGTGGGTGGACTTCAATGCCGGCCGCGTCATGCTCATCCCGAACGATGTCGGTAACCGGCTGAAGTCCCATGCCGATGCGTACGACCCTCACGGCTCGAAGCAGTACACGGACGGCCGCCTGGACAACTTCATCTCGAAGGAAGGTGCTGAAGTCAGCCTGCCCTCGAACAAGCGGTGGCTCGGGCTGATGAACTCCACCAGCACGCCTGGCGGCGACACGATCTACCAGAGCAACGGCGGATCGACGTACAACTTCGCACTGCGGCAGAACGGGTCCGCCACCTTCTACCAGCACACCAACCAGCACATCCCGCTGGAGATCCGGGCCGGCTCCAAGTCAGCTGGTGCCCAGGTGAACGCGAACGCGTTCGTCATCAACGGCAACGAGTTCGCCAACGGCAAGGGCTCGTACAAGATCGACTGGGAAGGCAACGTCACCACGGGCGGCGACATCAACGCCGGAAACATGATCGCCTGGGGGAACATCACCGCACACGGAGCGGTCCGCGCAGACAACATCGGCACGGCCCGCGTCTTCTCCGGCCCGACCGATCCGACGCAGATGGGGATCACGCCCAAGGTCGGGGATGTGTGGGTGAAGTTCAATGCCTAATCTCTGGCAGTGCTGGGATGGGGCCAAGTGGGTGGACGGCCTTCCAGGCGGTGTCTGGGATGGAAAACAGTGGGCGCCTGTACCTCGCGGCCAGATTTGGGACGGTCAGGAGTGGCTGACCAAGTGGCCCGACCCCGTGTACTACCCGGCCTGGGTGGACTCCAACGGCGCCATCAAGGATGGCGAGTACCGCACGTTCAAGCTCCCCCAGGGGATGCGCCTGGGCGATTTCGTGGTCACGGTCTGCGTGTCCCGCAACTCGATGCCGCAGCTCCTCAACCCGTCCGGGAATCTGACCGGCACCAAGCAGCTCGCCTCCGGCACGTGGGTGTCCTGCGTGATGTTCCGGTACGACGGCGAATGGAACCTCCGCAACGGTGACTCGGTGCGCTGGAAGGTTCCGGGCGGTGGCGGTGCCACGGTCGCGAACTACGTGTACCGGGGAGCCGAGACCCGCAACATCCCGATCACCCCGTTCTACGAGGTGAAGGAGTACGCGAACGTCAGCGAGGTCCCCCTCAACTCCCCTGCCGGGAACACCACGTTGTACCTGGCGCTGACCGAGGCGAAGAACCTCACGAACGTCCGCTTCCCCGAGGGCGTCACCGCCCGCAAGGACGTGAAGGGCCAGTTCGGGGAGTTCCAGCTCCTTCTCCACTCCGGCGACATGCCTGGCACGGGCAGCGAAGCGTTCGGCAACGTCCTCTTCGACACCACGGTGCCGGCCGCGGCCGTCATCACCATCAAGATCCCCGGCGATCCGAACGGCCAGGGCGTCTGGGTCCTCGGTGACCCGGCCGCATCCATTCTCGGCAATACGACCTATCTCCTGTGAGGTGAAACATGCCCAAGCCCGCACTGACCACGTGGGGTAAGCGGGAGGTGGTTACCCCGAAGGCGATGACAGATCGCATAACCGCCCCGCAGAAGTATTACGGCAAGATGCCGTACTTCGCTGCGCAGGGCTGCGCCAGCAACACGAGCACTCCTCGAACCGGAATGGCCCTCTACAAGGGGAAGCACGTGGAAGTGCTGTGGCCGGCAGCGAAGGTGAAGAAGTTCGGATTCACGACTTCCAGCGACGGCAAATACTTCATCATCCCCGAGGACGGCGTGTATCACGTCCACTTTCAGGCTTCGACCTACGGGAACAAGAACCGCATCACGGGAAACAACATCAACGTCTACATCGAGGCGGAGAACAACGCTCCCGGAAACGGTGCAGTCGGGGAACTCGGTGTCGTCATCAACCAGCACCTGACGACGAACTTCTACCACACGACCCCGGTAGCGGTGACCGAGTTCTTCACCAAGGGCACCAAGCTGAAGGCCAAGGTGTACCTCGACGGCGGCGCGGAAGGTAACTGGGTCATCGCTGACGGCGCGGTGGACACGGCCTTCTACGCGTTCATGGTCTCCCCGAGTTCGGAGGGCTGGCACTACGCCACCCCTGGGCCGGCACCCGCCATGAAGCGGTGGACGGACAACGAGTTCATCGACGAGAAGCGCATGAACGAGCAGACCACCGACCAGTTCAACGCGCTGGAGAACCGGGCTCGGGTTACCGGCCGCGGAGTCACCTTCAACTGGAAGGGCCAGCGCGAGGACAAGAACGCCGTCACCTGGGCGGGCATGTACCGCAACAGTGTGGTGTCCGGCTGGTTCCAGGAGGCGGAGGCCGCGCCCGGCTGGGGCGCCAAGACCGCCGTGAACATCCCCTGGGACGGCCTCTACCTGGTGTCCGCCTTCGGCAACGCACGGCACAGTGCGCAGCCCATCGCGAACGTCCAGTACATCTACCAGTTGGGCCTTTACGGCAGTGGTGGCGCGACCGCGAAGCCGATGCTGCTCACGCAGGGCGGTAACGCGCGAACGAACCATGAGTCCGGTCAGGTCATCAGTGACGTGGTGTTCCTCCAGGCCGGCACCAAGCTCAACATCCGGTTCTGGGGCGTCAACACGGCAACGAACTGGGACTCGGGCCGTGACGGCAGTGGGACGGTGAACGGAACTCGCTGGTGGAACTTTGCGATCACCTACCTCGGAAGGGGGACCTATGGCAGCGGTGGATGAGAGGTGGAGCAGTCGGCAGAAGATCGACGCGGCCACCCTGAACCGGGCGTCCCACGCACCCATTCAAGTGCTGGCCAACCCCCCGTCCTTCCGGGCGGTCGGCCTCACCAACGACAATGTGACGGGCCAGGTACCGATCACCTGGAAGTCGTACGACACCAGGGGCGGGTTCACCTCGAAGGACCGGATCGACTTCAAGCCTCCGGTGCCCGGCATCTACTGGGTGAACTGCATGGCGTCGATGACGACTCCGGCGAACTGGGACGGCACCACGAACACGGGCACGCTGCTGCTCCAGGTCGGCACCACGCAGGGCTCTTCGAGCCCGACCGTCTTGAAGGGCTACACCTCGACCAAGGTGAAGGGCAGCTACCAGGCCGCGCGCACGTCCGGCCTGATGTACCTGAACGGCAGCCAGACCCTTTGGGCCTCGATCCAGGGCTATGGCGGTACGTGGACGAAGCCGAAGTCCAGCAACCCGGATGAGTCCCTTGCCGTTTTCTCCGCAGTCCTGATAGCCCCTGACGCGACCAGTTTGTGAGGCCGCAATGAGCACTACATCTCTCATATTGGACATCTTCGGAATCGTCGGAATCCTGGCCACCGTGATCGGTGGCTTTGTTGTTGTCCGGGCGGCGAAGGAAGCCAAGACCGCGGAAGTGTGGAAGGCCGAGGCCGAAGCGCAGAAGGCTCGCGGTGACCGACTCCAGGATGACCTTACGGAAATCAAGGAGCGGTTGAGGCGGATCGAGAAGGAGAACAATCGTCTCCTGGAAATCCTCTCGATCATTGATCCCGAGAAGCTACTCGCGCTGAGGCGCGACCTCTAAACAAGTCCAACTCGCAGGGGCCTGCCTTTCGGTGGGTCTTTTTTTTTATGCCAGTAGGGAGCCCTCATGACGTATTCACCGGCCGAAGCAATCAAGCAGGCCCGCAAGCATCTCGGTTATCGGGAAAAGGGCGAGAACGACACGATCTTCAATCGCGAGTACGGGCGCATTCCCGGCTATCCGGAGGGCGGCTACGGCTACCCCTGGTGCCAGTCGTTCATGTCGTACGTCCACCGTCATGCCGGTGGCCGCAAGGACATCGACTACCCGTACACGGTCGGCTGTGCCGTCGCGACCGCATGGTTCAAGCGCAACGGGCGCTGGTCGAGCACGCCGCACGTCGGGGACATGGTGATGTACGGCCCGAACGGTGGCACGCACGTGGAGATGGTGACGGCCGTCGAGCCGGGCCGTATCCGGACCATCGGCGGGAACACGGGCGGCTCGATCAATGGGGCGTACTACAACGGGAACGGCGTCTACGAGAAGTGGGTCAGCCGGTCCAGCTCGAAGATTCACGGCTACGGCCGGCCCAAGTACCAGTCCAGCGACCAGCCTTCAGGCGGTGGCGGTGGTGGCGGTACTGCCACGGGCGGCAAGTACAAGATCAGCAAGGGGCAGACGCTCGCCGGTATCGCCGCGCTCCTGGGCGTGAGCCTCGCGACGCTCCTGGCGCTCAATCCGCAGATCAAGAACCCGAACGTGGTCCAGCCCGGCCAGGAGATCAACGTCCCCAAGCAGGTGGAGAAGCCGAAGCCTCCGACCGACAAGCCGAAGCCCAAGCCGAAGCCCAAGCCGTCGAAGCCTTCGAGCGGCACGTACAAGGTGAAGAAGGGCGACACCCTTGGGTCGATCGCGAACCGGCACGGCATCTCGCTCGCGCAGCTCCTCGCATGGAACCCGAAGTACAAGGCGAACCCGAACTACATCGTGGTGGGCGATGTCGTCTCGGTGAAGGGGCCGGCCAAGCAGACGAGCACTCCGCGGCCGACCCCTCCCCCGGTAACTCCCAAGCCGACCAAGCCGGTTGTCGAGCAGCCGTCGAAGCACGAGACGCACTGCGAGTGCTGCGGCCAGCTCGACGGGATCAAGAAGGAGCTGGAGGAGATCAAGGAGGCGGTGAAGCCGAAGCCGACTCCGGAGCCGACCCCGCCCCCGACTCAGGACCCGACTCCCGAGCCTCCGTCCAAGGACCCGACACCTCCGGCGCCGGTCCATCCCGAGCAGTCCAAGCCGACCGACATCCCGGTTGTCCCTCAGCAGATCCTTCCCGCCTCGGAGGTGGCCCTTGCTCCGTAACCACATCGTCCGCTTCCTGGGTGTCCTCGCGGCGTTCACGCCGCTCCTGGTCGCCCGCTTCCCGCAGGTGGACTGGGTGACGCTGATCCCCTTGTCCATCGCACTCCTCGGTGGCGCTGAGGCTGCTCAGCGCATGGAGGACAAGAAGACTGCGGAGGCCCTGATGGAGCCCTCCCCTGATCTTGCTGCCGAGGTAGCGCAGGCACGGCTTGCGGCTGCCGAGGCAGAGCACGCTTCCAAGGTGGGGACCTTGGAGGAGTAGATGAGAACGCCCGCGAATGAATGAACTAACCGTGGCACAATGGTTGGTACGATCTGGGCAAATAAAAAAGGACCGGGCACCCCTTCATGGGGTGCCCGGTCCTTTTGTGTTTCTGCTTCAGTACAGGCCGCCCGCTCCAGTGCGGCGGCGAGATCCGATCACGGTCCCGGCTATCCCGAGGGCCAGGGCGCTCGCGGCGGCGATGCCGGCCGTCGAGTTGAGGGCATGGACGCCTTGCTGGGCCATCTTCACCACAGGTGACTCCGGCTTCCCTACAGCCGCGTGGGTCGCTTCCCCTGGGTCCACCTTGGTCAGCGGTCGCACGCCGCCGACTGGTTGGAGGGCAGCGAGGTAGTGCTCCTCCACCACACGCTTGTGGTCCTCTTCCTTGGACGCCTCGCTGGCCTTGTCCTCTGGGTCGGTGTCGTCCGGCTTCGGGACGAGGCCCTGCCGCTCGGGCTCCTGGTCGTCGCCCTCGGACTTCTTCGAGGGTTCCTGCGACGGCTCGGGATCGGGCGAGGGCTTCGGAGTCTCCTTGCCGGGGTCCGGCTTGGCCGTTTCCGGGTCCGGCCGGGGCGGAGGCGGCGTCGGCGGAGTCAGCATGTAGCCGACCACGGACCCGTCCGTCCAGGTGACCGAGCCCCATCCGGGCATGGGCCCCTTGGTGATGGTGAATCCCGACAGGGCCTCGGGGGCGTAGGCGAAGACGGGCAGGCCCCGGTACACGTCCACCTTGGCCGCACCCTGCTTGAACAGCTTCTGCCACAGCGCGCCGAACTTGGCCTCGTTGCCTTCGGGGTCGGGGCTCGGCTCGCCCGTCTCCTCCCCCGGTTCGGTGATCGGCTCCTCGATCCCAGTCGAGGGCTCGCTCGTCGGCTCCGCGAAGGCCGCGGTGGGCATGAAGGGTGCAGACGCGAGTCCAGCGACCGCAACCACCATGCCCAGCCTTTGCAGGCAGGGCAGGGTGCGCTTGTCCACAAGGCTCCTTTCGGGGTGGAGGGCCTAAAGATCCTGTCAGCGGTTGGGATGTGATCTTGCTAGCGAAGGTCCTTTGTCATCAGGACTTTCGTCCCTGGCTATGCGTTGGTGTTGCCGTTCGCGACGATCTGACCGTCAGCGTTGTTGACCTGGTAGTACACGTTCCCGTCGTCGTCATAGTTCTCGGAGATCCAGTCCTCGAACATGCCGCCGATCAGCTTCCCGGAGTCGTGCTTGGCGTAGCCGGAGCCGGTGAAGTCGGTGGCGATGTCCACCATCCCGTTCACGCGGTCCCAGGTGACTCCGCGGAACTTGGTGACGTGCTCGACGGCCGCCTTCTCCTGCGTGGTGCCGTGCTTCTTCACGTACTGCTTGAAGTCCTCGATCGGGGTCGGCGTCTCGCCGCCGGCCTGCGCAATGCACTCGTCGAGCTTCTTGCTGTCGGTCGAGTCGCAGGGGTCCTCGCTCTTGGAGGGCTTCACCTGCTTCGAGATGTCCACTGTGGGAGACGGCTTCGCCTCGACCTTGGGCGTCTTCTCCCCGGCTCCGCCGATGGCGGCGCCTATGCCGATCAGTACGACGGCGCCGAGCGCGGCGAGGGCGATCTTGCCGCCCTTGCCCTTCTTCTGCGGGGGCGGTGCAGGTGCCTCGGACTGCCACTGCCCGTTGTTGTTGGTCCACTGCTGCGGGTTCGGCTCGTTCATGATCCTTAACCTTTCCTTATGCCGAAGGGACTCCTGGCGGGCAGGAGTCCCGTCTTCGACAGACGAAAGGCCCCGCATCAGCGGGGCCTTAAGTCACAAAGTGGGCGCTACACGTACTTTTGGGTTTCACGCGTGGTCACTCCTTCCAGATGCCGTCCGACCAGCGTCGGACGAGTTCGGTGTATCGGCCTCGAACGAGGCGCGCGGGGCGACGCTGCGGCATCGCGTTCGGCGTCACAGGAGATCGGCCATCGGGTTGGCCGGCCGCTCGCGGACCACTGCGGGCTTGGTGGCCGGCGCCTTCTTCGCAGGGGCCTTCTTCACTGCCTTCTTGGCCGGTGTCCTCTTGCGCACCGGCTTCTTCTCCGCCTGGGCAGGCACAACGGACAGCTTGGGTCGCTCCTCCTCCATCTCCGGCTCGTCCTGCTTCTTGCTGCTCTCCGGGTCCACGAGTCGGATGATGAACGAGGGCGCTCCGCCCTTCGCGCCCGAGCCCTTCCGCTCCATCACCACGTCCGGCATCTTCTCGATCGCAGCCGTCAGCGAGTCGGCGTTGCCTCGGGTACCGAGCGACCGAAGGATGAGCGTGCGAGTCGCCTCCCCACCGAAGCGCTGAAGCGACTCACGGATGATCTGCTCGACCGGCTTCATCTGCCGACCGGTCCCGGACTGGGCCTCGTTGATCAGCTTCTCCGTGCACGCCATGCTGTACTCGATCATTGCGTGCGCGGCCTTCCAGGCCCGCAGCGAAATCACGGTCTTGCGCTCCGCGGCCGTCAGCAAGCACGCGATGCGGAGCAGGTTCTCGTCTCCTCGCTCGATGAAGCACGACACGTTCTCCGGCAGGGCCGCGCACCGGTCATCGAACTCCAGGCGGTACGCGTCATGCATCTGCGCCGCCTCCGGGGACAGCTCCATCTCCCTGACCTTCTCCCGAGCCCAGCGGTACGCCTTGGTCAGGGCCGGGGACTCCTTCACCGCGTCGAGCGGACGCTTCACGTCGGAGGGCAGGTTCTTCGACTTCTCCACGATGAAGTGCGGGATGCGGTTGAACGCACCGCCAAGCGCAACCTCCGGCTTCACCAGAGGCGACCAGCGGCCAGGCTGGATGTGCGCGTGGTACCCGAGCAGCGGGCGCTCGATCCTCTGTTCCTCGCGCTTACCGCCCTTGCCCTTGGTGGTGTTGGCGACGGCCACACCGTCCCAGGCGTTGATCAACTGATCGTGGTAGGTGGCATCCCGGTTGGCCCGCTTGAGGATGGACGCCCATTCGTCCTCCGCGATCATCACGCGACCGTCCCGGCCGTCCTCGGAGGTAAGCGACTCCTGCTCGACCTCGAACAGGGTCGTCACCAGTGCCGGCCCCGAGCTGATGCCCTTCCGGCTCCTGGTGGACAGGAACGCTCCGATGGACGGGTCAACGATGGCTCGCGCGGTGGCGAGCGCGAAGCCCTTCCGTCCGATCTTGGACCGGCCGACCAGCGCCGACCAGAACACGGTGGGCCGCCCGTTGGGCTGGAGGACCTGACCGTTCACAGCTGCCGACCACAGAGACAGCGTGGCCGCGTACACCCCGATCGGGTCGGCTTCGGTGTGCGGCATGGCCGCTGCAACGGCCTTGCCCAGGGGGCCGTACTGCATCGCCTTGAACTGCTCGCTCATGACTGCGTGGACTCCTTCTGACTAGGCCGCGACAGCGGCAGAGGTGGGGGTGAACAGGTCCGCGAAGTACGCGGCGAAGCGGTCGGCGTGCTCCTGGCACAGGTCGTAGCTGTCCGGGCCGACCGTCAACTCTGTGACTCCTTCAGTGCTCTCGCCCTTGGCTGCACACGCGTCACAGGTGATTAGCTCGATCATCTTCCTTGCCATCGTGATCCCTTTCGTCCGATGAGCCATGAAGAAGGGGCCGCCGTAGCGGCCCCTCAACAGAGCTGATCGGTACTAGCTGCGCACCGCGTAGGCGTAGCGGCCGAACGCAGTGACCTCGTCGTTGTCGTCGATGAACTCGAAGTTCCGAAGCCGGGCACCAGAGGTCCCGAGCCCCTTGACCTTTCCGTCCTTGCCCGTGGGCAGATCGCCCGTGAGCTGGCCCAGCACCTTGAGGTTGAAGCCGGTCAGGCAGTGCACGCGCTCAAGGAGCGTCATGTCCTCGATGCGGGCGGTTCGCTCGCAGCCCGAGCCTTCGCGCTTGTGCCAGTTCGACTCGCGGCCCTCCGGGACCGGAAGCGCCTGGTAGTGCTTGGCCGCCTCTTCCTCGCTCTCGATGACGGAAGAATGCGAAATCGTGGCGGGAGTGACGGGAGTGACGGTTCCGCCGACCGCTTGCCGGTAGGCGACCTGGATGTGTTCGGGGATGCGGCCATAGGCGTTGACGTCGTAGCCGTTCTCCCGTGCCCAGGCCCTCACCGCGTGCTTGTCCAAGCGGTCACCTGACCGGACCGGCTTCCGGCCGGCCTGCCCCTGGGCCTTCCGTCCGGCCTCGATGTACGGGGCCAGGAGCGCGCGCAACTCCGCCTCGTTGTCCCCGGTGAGGTCGATCTCGTACGAGGTACCGTCGATCCCGAACGTGACCGTCTGGATGATGCCGGGCTCGGTGCTCTCCGTGCCGTCGAGGTCGTCAACGTTGACAACGAGAACCTTGGTAGCCATGACTGAACTGCCCTTCTGCGTGGGTGGGTTGGTGTGACCGACCGGCCATGGCAAAGGCCCCGACCGAAGTCGGGGCCTCACCAGAGCTGTTCGGGGTTAGTCCTTGCGGATCGCGATGATCTCTACCTCGTCCGCCCGCTCGACCGTGCCCAGGTAGGCAATCGCGAGCATCCGGGGGAAGTCCTCCAACGGGTTCCGCCCGTCCTCAAGGAGACACGGCCGGGACACCGGCCCGCGCTCCCCTTCGAGCCTGAACTCGACGCGCCAACGCTCGATGCCTTCCATCACTGCTCTTTCAGTTCGTAGGGCTGCGCTGCAAAGAACTTCATGTGAAGTGCCTTGATCTCTTTGCGCCTTGCTCGCCTGTCCGGCCGGTTGTAGGTGCCGGGCAGCACCGAGACAGCGCGGTCGATCAGCAGATGCGGCGAGCGGTTCCGTACGTGCACCGCGCAGCGCTCGCAGGCGGCCCACGGGTCCGAGAACACGCGGGTGAAAGGCCCGTCCAGCATCACGATCGCTTTGACCGTCTCGAAGGCGGTTGAGGGGTGGTCCGCAGAGCAGAAGTCGCACACTCCCCGGAGCCGGCCGGGGTCCACGGGTACCGGCTCGGGGTCGTGGTCCCACTCTTTCCCGACCCATGCCGGGTGCGCGTACGTGACGACTCCCGTGGCGAACGGCATCGTGGGGTTGAGCGACGTACAGCAGCGGTCGCACATCATCGGGTCGAACATCACGCCACCGCCCGAGCGTCCGCGATGAGTGCCCGCCTGGTGCTGACGTACCGCTCGGCGGCCCGCCTCACGAGGACAGCCGTAACGCGCGGCTTGTCGTGGAAGCGTGAGCGGCTGACGTGCTCCCCGATCGAGGCGAACAGGTGGTGTATCGACCGCATCCGGGTCCTCACGTCGTCGTGGTGCGCGGCATCCTCCGCCGCGTCCAACACGGAGTCCTCAAGCTCTATGTAGTCCTTGATCCGGCTCACTTGTCGGCCCCCATGCTCCAGGCGTTGAACTGCTCCTGTATCTCGCCCATGACCCGCGTCAGGGTCTCGGCGTCGCGCCAGAACTCGACCCGGCTCGCCTTGCCGACCCAATACAGTTCGCGGCCGGTGAGAATGAACGAACCATCGGGGTCGGCCGTCTCCAGTGCCTTCCATGCGTCCCAGAGGCCGTCCGCCGCCCGCTCCGAGGTGCAGGCGCGGCGAGCGGCTGCAACCGCGCTGTAGAGGCTTTCGCGTGATCCGTCATCGAGCGTGAACCGGATGTGTTCCTGGCCGGTCATCGTGCGTTCCTTTCAGTCGGGCCTAGGTGGGTCCTAGAGGCTCGACACCAGAGGCTCACATCCCAACTTGAGCCCCTGATGTCCAACCGCTAGTCAGTCGTTGCTCATGAAGTGCCAGGTACCGGCGCCCGCGTAGATGGCGAACGTCGAACCGCTCAACAGGCGGTCCCTGGCCTCACTGCGCGCGATGGCGCTGCTGTGCGTGCGGAAGCGCTCCGGGAGTTCATCCCAGAACCAGTCCTCTTCCGTGAGGATGTACGAGGCCAGCGCCGAAACCTCGTCCAACTCCTCTTCCGCCGTACCGATGAACCGGTCCCGAATGTGGTCGTCCAGGTCTTCGGCATCCACACCTTCCGCGTGGTAGTGCGCGACCACGGAGCTAGGCCACTCGTCCAGCGCCGCCGCGATGGCGTGCACGTTCTCTATCGACTCGTACTCGCCCAACCGGATAGAGCCAAAGTCGTCATAGTCGTGAATCGCGAACTCTTCCGCGCCTTTGATCGGGGAGCTTTTGAGTACCTGCGTGATGCCCTCGTAGATGTCATCCGGGTCCTGCGTGGCGTCCAGCCACTCACCGTGAAGGATGCCGTTGTTGTACGAGGCCAGGCAGGCGACATAGATGCGGGACATGGTTAGCGGACCTTCCAAACGTCTTTCAGGGGGATCACGTTGATGTCGTGCGAGCGGTCAACTGCCTTGTTGCAGTAGGCGCCTTGAATGACTGCGTGCGTGATGTTGTCGCGCTTCATCTTGGGAGCGCCGTAGATGACTCCCCGGATCGTTCCCGAGAGCCTGTGCCCGTACATCGAGCGGTACTCGACGCGCATACCGATCTCGACTGCGGCCGGGCTCACCATCCCGACCACCACGAGCGGACCTCTTCCGGGTCCTCGTCGTAGCACTCGGTAATGACCTCATCCAAGGTGTAGTGCGGGTTCTCCAGAAGGGTCATGACCGCGTTTACGACCATGTTCATCAGGTCGGAGTCCCGTTCGCTTCCGGTGAGTTCATCGACCACCAGGTCTACGCCGTTGTTGACTGCGTTGGATATGTCCTCACGGGTCCAGACGTAGACCGGCTCGTGAATCTCTCCGGTGAGCGTCGCCGCACGCTCGCCCATCTTCACCACGTCGGAACCGATCACCCTCGTGATCTCGTTTGTTACCGCCATCGCTCTTACTCTCCGTCTCGTACAAGGGGTGCGTGTCCGTGCATGACTGCGATGTGGGAGAGGTAGGAAGCGACCTCTTCCCCGAACGTCTCGACCGCCAAGCGGTCGGATTCGTCGGAGGCATCGGAGGCATTAGGCGCCCACACGTGGAACGTCACGGGCTCGTCTTGGCCGTCTGCGCGTACGTCGTCCGCGCCTTCCTCCCACCAGTCCGATTCCCAGTCCATGACGACCGTGTACGGCCGGTCACACCCCCGGCCGGCCTGAGTCAGGGCCTGGAACTCCCCCAGGAGCGAGCGCAGCAGCTCGCGCGAGTCGGGGCCTGTGCCTTTCAAGCGCCACTCGCACTCGTGCATCTTGATCCGGGCGATTGCGTCGCGGAGCGTCTTGGACGCTGCCGACTCGTCTACCGGCTCCGGGCACACGTGCCGTTCGTTCTCGCAGTGACCGCAGAACACGTCGTCATCCGGCCCCGCGTCGTAGTCCGACGGGTACGCCCCGAGGTCCATCCGACAGTCGGAGCACTCGACCATTCCCCGAGCGTTGACCCGCATCACTGGTCACCCTTCAGGAAGGCTTCAAGGGCGGGCAGCTCGCGAGCGTGGAACTCCCTTACGGCCTCTTCCTCGCGCTGCTCCTCCTGTGCTTCCTGGTACTCCTCCGAGAAGTGCAGGAACCCGGCGCGCACGAGTGCGCACGGGTCAAGGTTGTTGAGCGCGGCCAGGTGGAAGAGGTTGGCCAACAGGTCCCCGCCGATCTCCACCAACAAGTCCGGCGCGATCTGCGCCGGTCCCTCGAAGTAGTCGCGCTGTCCGGTCTGCTCTCCGAACGCTTCGCACGCCTTAGCGGCCCACTCCGCGCGTGCCTCGTTCTGCTCCGCGTACGTCCGCTCCCACAGTGGCGACGACATAGCGTTTCCTTTCGTTCGTACTCTCGCCTGATCTGAGAGTCCATAGACAAGCTCACATCCCAACTTGTGAGCCTGCCTAAAGAGCATCAGATGCCGAGCTTGACCCCACCGTGAGGCCAGCGAATCGGGTAACAGGTCTCGCAACCGCGCTGAATCTCCCGCAGGTTGCCGACCGTGGGATAGAGCGACATGTGCCGCATGGTGTCCACGTACAGCGGGATGCACTCGCACTCGCCCTCTTGCTCGCGCTCCGCGCAGTCGTAACAGACCCGCTCAGACGGGTACTCGCCCGTCTTGATCCACTCGGCACAGTCCATGCATTGGCTGTACTGGAGTGATGCCATCGCGTCTTCAACGTCGCAGGATGAGCAGTTGGAGCAGTGCGGGACTTCCGGCATTTCCCGGATCACGTCGTCTGCACTCACGCCGTCCGGGAGCCGGTACAGGTCATCAATCATCCGTACCGCGTTGTCCCATTCCAGTTCGGACAGCCGCTCATCATCCAACACCGGGTAATCCGCAAGGCTGCGACCGATGCTCTCGGCTATCGCGTGCCCGGCCTGATTGGATGCGTCCCACACGATCCAGCCGTTGACCTCGTGAGTCTCGACCCCGGCCGCCTTGAACGCCTCTAGCGTCGCCTCATAGTTGACCCTGAGCACGTTCTCTCGACAGTCGCAGTTGTAGTAGCCGTACGACGACCACGTTTCGAGCGGTTCGCCCGTGCCGTCATCCACCAGGCCGAAGCCTGCCCAGCACATTTCCCGCGCCTCTTCCGCGAAGTCATCGAGGCTGTGCCGGTAGTACGGCTGACGCTCCGCGTAGTCTTTCGCGAAGTCGTTGAACTTCACATCCAGGATCACAGTCATGATCGCGCCTTTCCTTGTCACTCTGGCCTGTTGCTAGAGCGCCATACCCATACCCCCAAGGGTCACATCCCAACTTGAGGGTATGAGTAAAGCGCGCTACCGCTTAGCTATGCGCGTGGCAGGATCTTTTAAGCCGGTACATGTCGCCCACCTCCCTAATCTCCAATGGTCATCAGCGTTCACCTTCCGCAGCCACGAGCCGCGCGTCATCAGAACGCCGCCCCGTACTGCACTCCGCCCGTTACCTCTACGTCCCAGCCGTCCCACACATCCGGGGCCTTGAACATGACCTCATGTGCGTACTCCAGTGCGCCACGACTGTCATGCGCCCACACGTGGGAGGGGACGTTCCGCTCATCCTTGTTCGGGTGCGAGAACGTCACGTAATACTGATTCTTCGCGCCCTCATCCTGAGACAGGACCGCATCCGGGATCATCCGGAACGCGTCACGCTCACTCTTCAGAAGGGGCAGGCACGCCTTACAGCGGCCGTGCTCTTTACCCGTGTCGGACCACGTTCCGACGTACCTTGCTTTGCGGGTGATTCCCCACATCTCACAGACTGCACAGTTCATCTCTGCGCCTTTCTCTCGCGGTATCAGAACCTCTCTGACACTCACCCCCACACAGCCAGTCTCAGACGCTTAGAGACACGCCTAGCCCCGTCGCTCATGGCTTAGTGGCTACGTGCTGGACACGTCATGTTGGTTGGATGTGTGAGAGTCAATCTCAGATGGTTGCGGGGGTAGCTTCCCCGCTAGCTCGAATGTCTGACCTATCCATTGCGGGCCGGTCAATCTCCCGCTATCCGCTCACGTAGCGCGCCGGTCATCGCAGGAATCACCCCGCTCGGGTTCGCACTCACTCCGGAGCTATTCGCTTCACTCCGTGTGGCCTATGTGATGTCCCTAGCTGGTATCCCTGTAAGCCCTGTATGGGCTCTTACACAGAGACCTAGCACTAGTTCCTAGGTGGTTTGGGTTTGGCCCTTAGAGGGCCGCTCCGCTCGCTTTCCGCATCCCCCGTGTGCTGATCTCCCGTTCCGCATCCTCGCTTGGCGAGTGGTACTAGGGGCGCTTCCCGGTGGGGCGTTCCTTGCGATGACCTAAAGGTGTCACATCCCAACTTGGTTCGCAACTCCATGGACACGTCAATAGCGGTATCCACTCAGCACGCAACCCTTTGATTTCAAAGGAACTGCGCGCGATGACACAACACGCACACTCAGTCAATACCGATGTGAGTTGCATGTATCACATCCCAACTGCCCAAATGGGCTCTTGATGCACAAGCACCCTCATTAGGCAAGGGTCAGTAGGGCACGAATGCTGTGGCGCTTACCACTCACGCATCACCCCTCTAAGCCCCTATTTGTGCCCCATGTCACACCTATGGGCCGCTTAACTCACCCCGTAGCCTCCCCCATGTGAGACTGATGTCACATCCCAACCGGGATGACCAGCGCTCATGACCATGCACGCACCGCAATAGGTATGCCGTAACGCAACGCTCGGGTCTCATAACCCCCGGAATACGGTTAGTTCATTCATTCCGGGAAGGTATTCAGCCCTAGCCAGAATGCCTATGCGGATTCCTGGGTTCATTCACGCACACATTCATGAATGAACTAACCCTAATACAAACCCTGATACATAGACGGGGGTAATACCTGTGCATTCATTCAAAGGACCCACCAGGGGTGCCTTCCTTCGATCATGTACGGGTATGAACGAACCGCTCCGTCTCGTTGATTTGGTCCCCTGCCGGCCTCCGGGCCTCAAGATCCGCCGTTTCGGCCTGCCGGCCTCGGCCCCGGTGCTAGATTCCGCGGCATGAGTCGATTTTGGGTTGTGGCCTCTGTCGGCCGCCAAGGAAACCTGAGCTGCGATGTGGTGGAAACCGAGCAAGAACACACGCCGCACAAGGCCAAGGAGGCATTGACCTCTCAGCGAGAGAACATCGCAAGGGTTGCCGTCTTGGGTCCTTTCGAGAGCAAGGACGATGCTGAAAGGTCTCGGTACGAGCTTGACGGCGTTCTCGCGATGCTGACCCTGGACACCCCTTAGAAGTGATCCGGGCCACTCTTTGAAGGGTTTCTGTCCCCCAGACCTTCAGGTGACACCGACATTATTAGTGAGGAGGGTTATATACCTCCTCACGTCTGGCCAGGGTCAGGTCTTTAGGCCGAGATCCACCCCTCCCCTTGAAGGGAGGGCGGGGCATCAGCCATGACTTTGGAAGGAATGAGCTAACCAGGCCCGAAGTCGAGGCGGGCCTGGCAGGATCAGCGCATGGATCAGGGGATAGCTGCCCTCTGGGCAGCCGGCATAGCCGTGGTTGGCGTCATCATCGCGCTGGTGGGAACCCGGTGGCAGTACAAGGCAGCTATGAAGCAAGCCGACGCCGCGACCCGACAGGCCGATGCAGCGGTGCGGGCAGCAGTACAGCAGGCTCAAGCTGCGATCCAAGCAGCGCAACAGCAGGCCGAGGCAACGATCGAAGCCGTTCGCGCGCAGGGTCGTGACCAGAATTCCCTCTGGCGGCGAACGGTTCGCCGGGACGCATGGGTCTCATTCCTGGCTTGTGTCGACGATGTTGAAAAAGCAATAGGGAAAATGACGAGCCGTACCACTTACTTGCAGGGGTCACGTCCTACAGATTCTGAGGTACTTAGTCACATAGACGAGGTCGGAGCGCTTCTGTCAACAGAAGTTGCCCCACGATTTGCCGTCCTAGAACTAGAAGGGCCTCCACCCGTCACGGCAGCGGCGCATGCATGGCGACAGCAACTGAATGCTTACCGCATGTATGGCCATGGGTTCGCGTGCTCGCAATACGTACAACACGCTTTGTCCGATGCCATGCAAACCGGGTCCGCCCCACCTGAAGTGGAGGCCGTCTATCAGTGGCTGGGCGCCAGAGCGAGCACCCCGGAAGGACCTCTAAGTATCGAACGTGACCGAATCACACTACGGACGATGCTTGAGGCGACTGGGCTGTTCTCCCCCAGAATGATCAGGACGGCCGTTCGGCACCTGACTCCACCGCCCGACGGGGATCCGAACGATTTGAGATCTCACCGAGCAATCTGTCAGGACAAGCGCTCAGCTTTCGTGGCCGCCGCGCAAGCCCACCTAGACGGGAACCAGAGCTAGCGAACGTCGTCCTACTCCGAGGTTCCGCCATCGAGCAACGGTTACTGAGACGTGCCCGCCAGCCCCTTCACGGGGGCATGAACCTTGGCGCCAGAATGAATGAACTAACTCTGATACAAATCTTGATACAAACTGAAGAGGCCCCTTAGAAGGGCCCCTTCTTTTGAAGATCATCAAGGGTTAGAGTTCCGTTCATGGATCTTGGTCAGCGCAGAGTCATCGGTGACAGGCAAATACCCCGGCAAGACATCCCGGAGAGGACTCCAGCCGAGGCATTCCTGCACAACACTTTGGCCAACATCGCCTCATGGAGAGCTTCGGAAGTGGCCTCGAAGGCCGTGGAAGACGCCCAGGACGAGGTGGCGGTGCGTCTGACGCCCCAGGAGTTCGAGCACATCGTCCGGCTACTCGCTGAGGACGGCTCGCAACGCTCCGTGCAGCTCCTCGACGACCTGTCGGACGACGATCAGGAGCGTCTTGGGGACGTTTCCGCAGGTGAGTGGGTGTCTACGCCCCTCAAGATCGCCCATGATGTACGCTCTGAGCCACATTCGTGGCCCCGGTCCTCATGGGCCTGGACCCCAACCTCGCGATCATGATGTCGGGCGTCGCCACCATCCTGTTCCTCCTCGCGACGCGCGGCCGCGTGCCCAGCTACCTGGGATGCAGCCTCTCCTTCGTCGGCGTCGCCGCGATCATCCGCGCGCAGGGCGGCGGCAGCGCGGCCGTCACCGGTGCGATCTTCGTGGTGGGTGCGGCGCTCCTGCTGAGCGGCCTGGTCGTACAGAAGTTCGGCGCGAAGATCATCCATGCGGCGATGCCGCCGGTGGTCACCGGCGCCGTGGTCATGCTGATCGGCTTCAACCTGGCGCCGGTCACGGCCCGCACGTACTGGCCGCAGGACCAGTGGACGGCGCTGCTGACGATGCTCTTCACCGGCCTCGCCGTGGTGTGCCTGCGCGGCTTCTGGTCGCGCGTCGCGATCTTCCTCGGTCTGGTCTTCGGCTACGCGATCTCGTGGCTCTTCGACCGCCTCTTCGGCAGGATCCACTCGGTGAACGGCGGCCCCGAGGCCGTCGACCACTGGCGCCTGGACCTGTCCGGGGTCTCCAAGGCCGACTGGATCGGCCTGCCGTCGCTGCACGCCCCGAGCTTCGGCTGGTCCGCCGCCCTGGTGGCGCTGCCGGTCGTCATCGCGCTGATCGCCGAGAACGCCGGCCACGTCAAGGCCGTCGGCGAGATGACCGGCGACCGGCTGGACGACCAGCTGGGCACCGCGATCTCCGCGGACGGCGTGGCGACGATGCTCTCCACCGCCGTCGGCGGCCCCGCCAACACCACGTACTCCGAGAACATCGGCGTGATGGCGGCCACCCGCGTCTACTCCACCGCCGCCTACTGGGCCGCGGCCGGCTTCGCCCTCCTCTTCGGCATCTGCCCGAAGTTCGGTGCCGTCGTCGCCGCGATCCCCGGCGGCGTGCTGGGCGGCATCACCGTCATCCTCTACGGCATGATCGGCCTGCTCGGCGCGCAGATCTGGGTCCACAACAAGGTCGACCTGCGCAACCCGCTGAACCTGGTGCCCGTCGCCGCGGGCGTCATCATCGGCATCGGCGGCGTCAGCCTGAAGATCAGCGAGAACTTCGAGCTCAGCGGCATCGCCCTGGGCACGATCGTGGTCCTCTCCGGCTACCACGTCCTGCGCGCCCTGGCCCCGGCCCACCTCAAGACGCAGGAGCCCCTGCTGGACGAGGGGACGAGCAGCTACGACGCCCAGGCGGAGTCCGCCGCCGCGGGGGAGAAGGACGCGGGGTAGGCCGCAGCGGTGAGGGTCCGGCGGAAGGCGGGGCGCCCGAAGCCGTTACGGTGACGGGTCCTGAGGGTCGCGGGACCCGTCGCGCCGGGCGCCCCAGCCGGGCCCCGACAGCACCTCCCCGTAGGCCTGCATCAGGTCCGGCAGGCGCAGCGTGGCCAGGTCGTCGCGGGTCGGGGTGCCCGGGTAGCCGGACAGCCGCAGGTCGCGGTACGCGCAGCTCTTCTCGTACAGGGTACGCAGGAAGCGCCCGTTGCCCAGCTCGTCGATCCAGCCCTGGGCGACGACGTGCGCACTGATGCTGCGCAGCTCCTCCAGGGCCTCCTCGTCCCAGCCGTCGCCGTTCTCGGAGGCCAGCACCTCGCCGATGCTGGTGAGTTCGGAGGGGCGGTAGCTGGGGAAGTCGACGCGGGTGGTGAAGCGGGAGCCGAGGCCGGGGTTGGTGGCCAGCAGCCGGTCCATGCCCTCGGGGTACCCGGCGAGGATCACCACGAGCCGGTCGCGGTTGTCCTCCGCGCGCTTGAGCAGCACCTGCAGGGCCTCGTCCCCGTAGGCGTCGCCCTTGGAGTAGCCGGAGTTGGAGAGGCTGTACGCCTCGTCCACGAAGAGCACCCCGCCGAGCGCGGAGTCGATCAGCTCGTTGGCCTTCACGGCCGTCTGGCCCAGGAACTCGCCGACCAGGTCGGCGCGCTGGGCCTCGACCAGGTGGTCGCCGCCGAGCAGCCCGAGGGCGTAGAAGACCCGGCCGAGGATCCGGGCGACGGTGGTCTTGCCGGTGCCCGAGGGGCCGGAGAAGACGAAGTGGCGCTTGGGGGGCTGCACCGGCAGCCCCTGACCGGCCCGCAGCCGGGCCATGTGCAGCTGGGCGGAGAGCGCCCGCACCTGCCGTTTGACGGGCTCCAGGCCGACCATCCGCTCCAGCTCCGCGAGGGCCTTGGCCAGCAGGACCGGGTCGGAGGGGCCCGGCATCGGCTTGCCGGTGGGCTGGGCGGGAACGCGGGCCTTGCGGCGCACGTCGTCGGGCCCGGCGTCCGTCTGCAGGGTGC
>NZ_JBAMDC010000149.1:0-14514 GCF_036961605.1 Streptomyces sp. KLMMK | reverse complement strand
GCACCCTCAGCCCCCGCGGTTCCGCGGGCTTCGTGTGCGTACCGCCCGCGGTGGCGCGGGCGAATGCCGCGTAGCCGCCGACCAGGGGCAGGGTCGCGGAGGTGCGGCGCAGGTCCACCTTGACGTGCGGGGTGGTGGAGGCGGGCTCGATGAGGCCGGCGTCGGTGCCGGCGACGATCAGGGCCAGGCGGTGGCCGGCCGGGACGACGTGGTCGGCGGCGGCGAGGTCGAGGGTGATGGTGTACGGCTTGCCGGGGGTCAGGGGGCCGCCCTTGCCGGAGCCGTCCCAGTGGCCGAGGTCGGCCCAGCCGCGGCTGAAGACGGTGTGGCCGACCTTTGCCTTCGTGGCCTCGGTGCGTTTGTAGCAGGCGCTGTCGGCGGCGTTGCCGCTGCCCCAGCACGTGCGGTCGTCGAGGGTGCGGATGCCTTCGCCGCGGGCGGCGTAGTCGCGGATCTCGGCGGGGCCGAGGTCGACGAGGACGGCGGACAGGTGGGCGGAGGCCGTGGACGGGGTGACCGTCAGGCGCACGGCCGAGGAGCCGGCGAGGCGCAGGTCGCGGCTGAGGGGCGGGGTGACGAAGCCGGCCTTGCCTGGGGTGGAGCGGTCGATGCTCGCGGACCAGTCGCTCTCGTTGAGCTCGGGGTCGTCGGTGAACTCGGCGGTGGCGCCCTGGGGCGCGGGCTTCAGGCCGAGCGTGCCGACGCCCGCGACGGGGCCGGCGGCGGGGCGCAGGGTGGTGGTGCGGGTGTCGCGCGGCGGCCAGACGCGGTCGGTGGACCACTGGTCGGGGGCGCGCTCGACGTCGGCCATGGGCTCGCGCTCGACGCCGTTGTCGTAGCCGAGTAGGTAGTGGTCGAACCAGCGGTGCAAGGTGGGCACCCACGCCTCGCGGCGGAAGTCGAAGGGGTCGACGTGGCCGGCCCGGGAGAGCCAGACCTTGCGCTCGACGCCGTTCTCCGCGAGGGCGTCCCACCACTGGCCGAAGTGCTTGGTTCGTACATTGAGGTCCTGCAGGCCGTGGACGGCGAAGACGCTGGCGCGCACGTTCCCGGCGTCCTTGACGTAGTCGCGGGCTTCCCACAGGGCCGTCCAGTCGCCGTTGCGCGGGGCGCCCTCGACGAGCTCGCGCTGTACGGCCTGGCAGCGGCCGCGGGCCTCGGGGCTCTCGATGCCGTTGGAGAGGCCGTCGGGGCCGCCGTCGTAGAGGGCCGCGCCCTGGGCGAAGTAGTAGTCGTACCAGGAGCTGATGGCGCCGATGGGGACGATGGTCTTCAGGCCTTCGACACCGGTCGCGGCAACGGCGTTGGCGACGGTCCCGTCGTAGCTCTTGCCGATCATGCCGACGGCCCCGGTGGTCCAGCCGGCTGTGGCAGGCTCGCTCCCCGCGCGGGTGGCGTAGCCGCGGGCCCGGCCGTTCAGCCAGTCGACGACGGCCTTGGCCGACTGCACGTCGGACCGGCCGCCGATGTCGACGCACCCGTCGGAGCGGTTGGTCCCGGCGAGGTCGACGAGCACGACGGCGTAGCCGCGCGGTACGAAGTAGTTGTCGTAGTACAGCGGGAACCCGGCCGGCTTCCCCTGCGCGTCGTAGGTCTTCTTCTGGCTCTCGTTGCCGCGGCCGCAGCACGAGTAGTACGGGCTCGCGTCCATGATGACGGGCACCCGCCTGCCCTGTTCGGCGGCCTCCCGGGGCCGGATGACGTCGACGGCCACCCGGTCGGACCTGCCGTCCCCGTCGGCGTCCACCCGGGTGTCGACCCAGACGGATTCGCGTATGGCGCGGTCGTACGAATAGACCGGTGTGCTCTCCTTGCCGCGCGGAGGGGCGGCCTGCGCGGCGCCGGGCGGCGACACGAGCACCGCCACGAGGGCGGCAACTGCCGCCAGTACGAGTGAGGTCCAGGGTGTGCGGGCGTCCCGCGGGCGTCTGATCACGGGCGGACGGTAACGCCGACGGGGCCCGGAACAGAAGGGGTTACGGCAGCTTCAGGAGTTGACGGCCGCCCCGCCGCATGACGCGCGCATGTCGATCACATGTCGGAAGGCCCCATGGACATGGCCCCCTCCCCGGTGAGTACATAGGCTTCCGAGTGATCGTTCTCCTCTACGAGTTGGAGTGCCTCGTGCGTCGTCACAGACTCATCGTTCCGAGCACGGCCGCTGCCGCCTTCCTGCTGCTCGCGGTCCCGGCGTCGGCGGCGGACGCCACACCCGGCGCCCCGGGCGCCGGAGACTCGTACTACCCGGAAGACGGCAACGGCGGGTACGACGTCTCGCACTACGACCTGCGGCTGAAGTACCAGCCGAAGACGGACCGGCTGGAGGGCACGGCGACCCTGCTCGCCACCCCCACCCAGGCCCTGTCCCGCTTCAACCTCGACTTCACCCTCGACGTGAGCGAGGTTCTGGTGGGCGGCAGGAAGGCCGCGTACAGGCAGTCGGGCGCCCACGAGCTGGAGGTCACCCCGGCCGGCCCGCTGGAGCAGGGCAAGCCCGTCAGCGTGGTCGTGCGCTACAGCGGCACCCCCTCCACCGTGAAGATCGACGGCTACACGGCCTGGAAGCGCACCCCGGACGGCGCGGTCGTGGCCCAGGAGCCGCAGGCGGCGGCCTGGTGGTTCCCGAGCAACGACCACCCCACCGACAAGGCCACCTACGACGTGTCGGTCTCCGTACCGGACGACGTCCAGGCCATCAGCAACGGCGTGCTCGCCTCCCAGTCCTCCAAGCTCGGCTGGACGCGCTACAACTGGCGCTCCACCAAGCCCCAGGCGAGCTACCTGGCGACCCTGGCCGTCGGCAAGTTCGACATCACCACCGGCACGACGGAGAGCGGCCTGCCGGTCGTCAACGCCTACAGCAAGGACCTGGGCGAGAACCTCCCCTCGGCCAAGGCCAGCATCGAGCGCACCGCCGAGATCACCGACTGGGCGAGCACGGTCTTCGGCCCGTACCCCTTCAACGCCGTCGGCGGGTACGTGCCGAACGTCAAGTCGTCCTACGCGCTGGAGACCCAGACCCGGCCGTTCTACAGCCCGGCGTCCTTCACGAGCGGCGCCAACCAGCAGATCGTCGTGCACGAGCTCGCGCACCAGTGGTTCGGTGACAGCGTCTCCGTCAAGGACTGGCGCGACATCTGGGTGAACGAGGGCTTCGCCACCTACGCCCAGTGGCTGTGGTCGGAGAAGGAGGGCGAGGGCACCGCCCAGGAGCTCGCCGAGTACGTCTACAACGGCATCCCGGCCGACAACGACTTCTGGAAGGTCAAGCCGGGCGACCCGGGCGCGAACCGGCAGTTCGACCGCGCCGTCTACAATCGCGGCGCCGTCGCCCTGCAGGCGCTGCGCAACACCGTCGGCGACAAGACGTTCTTCGCCATCCTGAAGCAGTGGACGACGGAGAACCGCTACGGCAACGCCTCCGTGCAGGACTTCGTGAAGTTCGCCGAGAAGGCCTCGGGCAAGAAGCTCGCGCCGCTCTTCGACACCTGGCTGTTCCAGCCGTCGAAGCCGAGCACGCTGCCCGCTCCGGCCGGCACCGCCCCCGCCAAGGCGACGAAGTCGCTCAAGGCCGGCGTCACCGCGCCCAAGTCCTGGAAGAAGATCCAGGACGCGGAGCGCGCCCACCGGCACTGACCGGTCTTGACGGATCCTGCTGGGCCTTGACCGGCCCTGACGGATCCTGACCGGCCCCGCACGCAGGCCCGCCGTACCGCCGCCGCACTACGCGCGCATGCGGTACGGCGGGCCGCCGCCGGTTTCACAGCGCCGGTGGCACAGCAATACTGTTCGACACCGACAGGTGCGGAACAGAGAGCGAGGTGCCGCCCATGGCCGCGGAGACGGAGACCGGGGAAGCGACCCTGACGGTGGACGAGTTGGCCGCCCGGGCCGGGGTGACCGTCCGCACCGTGCGCTTCTACAGCACCCGGGGGCTGCTGCCTCCGCCCGAGATCGGCCCGCGCCGGGTCGGGCGCTACGGGCCCGGCCACCTCTCCCGGCTCGCCCTGATCGAAGAACTGCAGCACCAGGGGCTCACGCTCGCCGCCATCGAGCGCTACCTGAACCGGCTCCCCGAAGGCCTCAGCCCCCAGGACCTGGCCATCCACCGCGCCCTCGTGGCCTCCTGGACGCCCGACGGGGCCGAGGAGACCACCCGGGAGGAGCTGGAGAGGCGAGCGGGCCGCGCCCTCACCGAGGAGGACCTCGACCGGCTGGCCGCGCTGAACGCCCTGCAGCGGGGCGAGGCCGACGGCTCCTACCTCGTCGACCCGGCCCTGCTCCACCTGGGCGTCCGGCTGCTGGACGTGCCGGTCTCGCCGGAGGCGATCCTGGCCGCCCGCACGGTGCTCGTGGAACACGCCCGCGCCACCGCGCGGGAGCTTTCACGGCTCTTCCGCGACGAGGTGGAGGCGCAGCCGCCGGACATCGCGGCGATGAAGTCGCTGTCCGCCCACATGCAGCCGCTCGTCGTCCAGGCGCTGGTAACGGCGTTCCAGCGTTCGCTGAACGATGAGCTGCGCGCAGCGTACGAGGACGCTGCGCGCGGCGCCTGAACGACGCCGTGCGACCTGTCGCCGCTAGAAGCGGCCCCCCGTCTCCGCCTTCTCCACCAGCAGGGCCGACGGCTCGAACCGGTCGCCGTACGTCGCCGCGAGCTCCCGGGCGCGGTTCACGAAGCCCGGCAGACCGCCCTCGTAGCCGTTGATGTACTGCACCGCGCCGCCCGTCCAGCCGGGGAAGCCGATGCCGAGGATCGAGCCGATGTTGGCGTCCGCGACGGAGGTCAGGACGCCCTCCTCCAGGCAGCGGACGGTGTCCAGCGCCTCGGAGAACAGCATGCGCTCCTTCATGTCCTCGAAGGGGATCTCCACGTCCTTCTTCGTGAAGTGCTCGCGCAGCCCCGGCCACAGCCCGGCGCGCTTGCCGTCCGCGTACTCGTAGAAACCGGCGCCGCCGCTGCGCCCCGGGCGTCCGAACTCCTCGACCATGCGGTCGATGACCGCGTCCGCCGGGTGGGGCGTCCAGGTCTCGCCGGCCGCCTCGGCCGCCCGCCGGGTCTCCTCGCGGATCTTCCGGGGCAGGGTGAGGGTCAGCTCGTCCATCAGGGAGAGCACCTTGGCGGGATAGCCGGCCTGCGCGGCGGCCTGCTCGACCGAGGCCGGGTCGGCGCCCTCGCCGATCATCGCCACGCCCTCGTTGATGAAGCGGCCGATGACGCGCGAGGTGAAGAAGCCGCGCGAGTCGTTGACCACGATGGGCGTCTTGCGGATCTGCCGGACCAGGTCGAAGGCGCGGGCCAGCGCCTCGTCGCCGGTGCGCTCCCCCTTGATGATCTCCACGAGCGGCATCTTGTCGACCGGCGAGAAGAAGTGCAGGCCGACGAAGTCCACCGGCCGCTCCACGCCCTCGGCGAGGAGGGTGATGGGCAGGGTGGAGGTGTTGGAGCACAGCAGGGCGTCGGGCGCGACGACGTGCTGGATCTCCTGGAAGACCTTGTGCTTGAGGGCCGGGTCCTCGAAGACCGCCTCGATGACCGCGTCGCAGCCCGCCAGGTCGGCCACGTCGGCGGTCGGGGTGATCCGGACCAGCAGTTCGTCCCGCTTGGCCTCGGTGGTGCGGCCCCGGGCGAGGGCCTTGGCCAGCAGGCCCTCGGAGTAGGCCTTGCCCTTGCGGGCCGCCTCGTCGGAGACGTCCTTCAGGACGACCTCGATGCCGGCCTTGGCGCAGGCGTAGGCGATGCCCGCGCCCATCATGCCGGCGCCGAGGACGGCGACCTTGCTCACCTGGCGGGGGGACACGTCACGCGGGCGGCTGACGCCGGAGTTGACGGCCTGGAGGTCGAAGAAGAACGCCTGGATCATGTTCTTCGCGGTCTGGCCGGTGACCAGCTCGGTGAAGTAGCGGGCCTCGATGAGCTGCGCGGTCTCGAAGTCCACCTGGGAGCCCTCGACGGCGGCCGCCAGGATGTTGCGCGGGGCCGGGTAGGGGGCGCCGCCGAGCTGCTTCCTGAGGTTGGCGGGGAAGGCCGGGAGGTTCGCGGCGAAGCGCGGGCTGGCCGGGGTGCCGCCGGGGATCTTGTAGCCCTTGACGTCCCAGGGCTGCTGCGACCCGGGGTGCGCGTCGATGAACGCGCGCGCCTTGGCCAGGAGCTCGTCGCGGTCGGCCGCCAGCTCGTGGACGAGCCCGGCCTCCAGGGCGCGGCGCGGATCGTACTGCGTACCCTGCAGCAGCACCTTCAGCAGGGCGTCGGTGATGCCGAGGAGCCGTACGGTGCGGGTGACGCCGCCGCCCCCGGGCAGCAGGCCGAGGGTGACCTCGGGGAGGCCGATCTTCGAGCCGGGCACATCGAGGGCGATGCGGTGGTGGCAGGCGAGCGCGATCTCGTAGCCGCCGCCGAGGGCCGCGCCGTTGACGGCGGCGACGACGGGCACGCCGAGGGTCTCGATCCGGCGCAGGTCGCGCTTGATCGTCATGCTCCCCTCGAGGACGCTCCCGGCGTCGGCCGGGGTCGCGGCGATCAGCTCGCGCAGGTCGCCGCCGGCGAAGAAGGTCTTCTTCGCGGAGGTGAAGACGACGCCCCGCACCGACTCCTTCTCGGCTTCCAGCCGGTCGGCGACCGCCGTGAGGGACGCCTTGAAGGCGTTGTTCATGGTGTTGGCGGACTGGTCGGGGTCGTCCAGGACGAGGGTGACGACGCCGTCGTCGCTCCGCTCCCAGCGGATGGTGTTGCGCTCGCTCATGTCGGTGCTCTCCATGGGGGATTGTCCTCAATCGCCGGACAGAAGGAAGGGGGCCGGCCCGGGGCCCGCCGGAGGCTAGACGCGCTCGACGACGGTGGCGATGCCCATGCCGCCGCCCACGCAGAGGGTGACCAGGCCGTACTGCTTGTCCTGGCGTTCGAGTTCGTCGATGACGGTGCCCAGCAGCATGGCGCCGGTCGCGCCGAGCGGGTGGCCGAGGGCGATGGCGCCGCCATTGACGTTGATCTTGTCGAGGCCGATGCCCATCTCACGGGCGAAGTGCAGGACCACGGCCGAGAAGGCCTCGTTGACCTCGATCAGGTCGATGTCGCCGATGGTCAGGCCGGCCTTGGCGAGCGCCTTGCGGGAGGCGGGGGCGGGGCCGGTGAGCATGATGGTGGGGTCGGAGCCCGAGACGGCGGCGGAGACGATGCGGGCCCGCGGCGTCAGCCCGTGGCGCTCGCCGGTCTCGCGGTTGCCGATGGCGACGAGGGAGGCGCCGTCGACGATGCCGGAGGAGTTGCCGGCGTGGTGGACGTGGTCGATCTTCTCGACCCAGTGGTACTGCTGCAGGGCCACGGCGTCGAAGCCGCCGGCCTCGCCGATCGTGGCGAAGGAGGGCTTGAGCCCGGCCAGGGTCTCGGCGGTGGTGCCGGGGCGGGGGTGCTCGTCCCGGTCGAGGACGACGAGGCCGTTGCGGTCGCGCACGGGGACCACGGAGCGCTCGAAGCGGCCGTCCTTCCACGCGGCGGCGGCGTTCTCCTGCGATCGGGCGGCGAAGGCGTCCACGTCCCGCCGGGTGAAGCCGCCGAGGGTCGCGATCAGGTCGGCGCCGATGCCCTGGGGCACGAAGTTGACGTCGAGGCTGGTCATGGGGTCGTTGAACCAGGCGCCGCCGTCGGAGCCCATCGGCACCCGCGACATCGACTCCACGCCACCCGCGAGGACGAGGTCCTCCCAGCCGGAGCGGACCTTGGCCGCGGCGAGGTTGACGGCCTCCAGGCCCGAGGCACAGAAGCGGTTCTCCTGCACGCCGGCGACGGTGTCGGGCAGGCCGGCGGCGATCGCCGCGATCCGGGCGATGTCGGAGCCCTGGTCGCCCAGGGGGCTCACGACGCCGAGCACGATGTCGTCGATCGCGGCCGGGTCCAGGCCGGGCAGGCGGCGGCGCAGCTCGTGGATGAGGCCGACGACGAGGTCGACGGGCTTGGTGCCGTGCAGGGCGCCATTGGCCTTGCCGCGGCCGCGCGGGGTGCGGATCGCCTCGTATACGTACGCTTCGGTGCTGCTCAAGGTCGTGGGCCTTTCGGGGCGGGGGACGCTGGTCGGGGGTGGGTCAGGAGAGCAGGGAACGGCCGATGATCTCCTTCATGATCTCGGTGGTGCCGCCGTAGATCGTCTGGATGCGGCCGTCGGTGAACGCCTTGGCGACCCGGTACTCCGTCATGTATCCGTACCCGCCGTGCAGTTGCAGGCAGCGGTCGGCGACGCGCTTCTGCAGCTCGGTCGCCCACCACTTGGCCATGGAGGCGTGCACGGCGTCGAGCGTGCCCGCGGTGTGCTCGGCGATGCAGCGGTCCAGGAAGGTGCGGGTGACGGCGCACTCGGTGGCCATCTCGGCGATCTCGAAGCGGATGTGCTGCAGCTTGGCGAGCGGACGACCGAAGGCCTCGCGCTCCTTGACGTAGCCGGTGGTGAGCTCCAGCAGGTGCTCGGCGGCGGCGATCCCGGCGACGGCGATGTTCATCCGCTCCTGGGCGAGGTTGGTCATCAGGTGGACGAAGCCGCCGTTGAGCTCGCCCAGCAGGTTCTCCTTGGGCACGCGCACGTCGTGGAAGAACAGCTCGGCCGTGTCCTGCGCCTTCTGCCCGATCTTGTCGAGGTTGCGGCCGCGCTCGAAGCCGGCCATGCCGCGCTCGACGACGAGCAGGCTCAGGCCCTTGGCCCCGCCCTCGGGCGTCGTGCGCGCCACGACGACCACGAGGTCGGCGAGGATGCCGTTGGAGATGAAGGTCTTGGAGCCGTTGAGCAGCCAGTGGTCGCCGCGGTCCTCGGCGGCGGTGCGGATGCCCTGCAGGTCGGAGCCGGCGCCCGGCTCCGTCATCGCGACGGCGGTGATGATCTCGCCCGTGCAGAAGCCGGGCAGCCAGCGCCGCTTCTGCTCGTCGGTGGCGAGGCCCGTCAGATACGGCCCGACGATGTCGTTGTGCAGCCCGATCGCGAGGCCGGCCGCTCCCGCACGGGTGAACTCCTCGGTGAGCACGGCGCTGTAGCGGAAGTCGCCGGTGCCCCCGCCGCCGTACTCCTCGGGCACGGCGAGGCCGAGCAGGCCCTGTCGCCCGGCCGCCCGCCAGGCCTCGCGCGAGACGATGCCGTCGCGCTCCCACTGCTCGTAGTGCGGAGCGACCTCCTTGGTGAGGAAGGTCCGTACGGTCTCGCGGAAGGCTTCGTGCTCGGCGGTGAAGATCTGGCGCTTCATGACTGCGGGCCCTTCTGGAGCGACTCTAGGCTGGGGACGTCCCAGTCCCGCGCCACCTCGGCGGTGTCCGCGCCGGGCCGCGCCGGCGGGCGGCGGACGGAGCCGGGGGTGGCGGAGAAGCGCGGGGCGGGGGCGGGCTGGGTGAGGCCGGCGTGCTCGACGAAGGTGCCGCGGGCGGCGAGGTGCGGGTGGCCGGGGGCCTCGCGCAGGGAGAGCACGGGGGCGACGCAGGCGTCCGAGCCGTCGAAGACGGCCGTCCACTCGGCACGGGTGCGCGTGCGGAAGCGGGCGGCGACGGCGGCGCGCAGCTCGTCCCAGCGGGAGGGGTCGTCGCGGGCGGGCGCGAGCTCGGCGAGGCCGAGGAGGTCCATGAACTCCGCGTAGAAGCGCTGTTCGAGGGCGCCGACCGCCATGTGACCGCCGTCGGCCGCCTCGTACGTGCCGTAGAAGGGCGATCCGCCGTCGAAGAAGTTGGCCTCGCGCCGGTCCTGCCAGGCGCCGGCGGCCAGCATGCCGTGCAGGAGCGCGGTGAGGTGGGCGGTGCCGTCGACGATGGCCGCGTCGACGACCTGGCCGGTGCCGCCGGCGCGGGCGTGGTGGAGGGCGGCGAGGACGCCGACGACCAGGTAGAGCGCGCCGCCGCCGAAGTCGCCGAGGAGGTTGGCGGGGAAGGCGGGCGGCCCGTCGGCCGGACCGGACAGGCCCAGGGCGCCGGTGACGGCGATGTACGCGATGTCGTGGCCGGCGGTGTCGGCGAGGGGGCCTTGCTGGCCCCAGCCGGTCATCCGCCCGTAGACGAGGCGGGGGTTGCGGGCGAGGCAGGCGCCGGGGCCGACGCCGAGCCGCTCGGCGACGCCGGGCCGGTAGCCCTCGATCAGCACGTCGGCCCGGGCGGCGAGGTCGAGGACCGCGCGGCGGCCTTCGGAGGTCTTGAGGTCGGCCGTCACCGAGCGCTTGTTGCGGTTGGTGACGTCGCGGGACGGGGCGATGTGCAGGCCCGGGCCGCCGGGCCGGTCGACGCGGACGACGTCGGCCCCGAGGTCGGCCAGGAGCATGGCGGCGAACGGGCCGGGCCCGATTCCCGCGAGCTCGACGACGCGCACGCCGTCGAGCGGACCGCCGGCTGTGCCGGTCATCCGGACCCCCTGTGGCTTTGTGTGACCCGACTTCGGTGAGACGGCCTCGGATAGACGGCCCGGGCGGGAAGACGTCTGTGACACAACTGCTGTCACACTCGCGATGCTAAGAACAGGTTCCAGTTTTCACAAGACCTAGGCTTCCGGCCGCGGCGTCACATCGCACCCCCTGCAGTGCACTTCGGGCCCGCTCAGCCCGCGTCGAGCTCGGCGACCAGGCGCTTGGGGGCGATGGTCCGGTAGCTCTCCTCCACCCAGTCGCACAGCACCTCCGCCGGGGCGCTCTCCCCGGTGAGCGGGATCGACACCCAGCCGTGTCTGCCGAGGCCGTAGGCCGTGGGCGCCGCGCCGGGGACGGCCATGGCGTGTCCGTGCACCTCCTCGTCCTTGAGCTTGACCGAGATGCCCGGCGACTCGGTGTTCCCCTCGGAGCCGAGGAAGACGAAGATCTTCTTGTTGACCTTGACCACGGCGTCCTCCTCCCAGGGGAACTCCTCGACGGCGCCGGGCAGTGAGAGTGCGAATTCCCGCACGTTCGCGCGGGCCTTGAGAGGGGCGGACAAGGTCATGGGTGTGCCTCCGGGTGTGCGCATGCGCCTCTGCCTCTTGCCCGTACACGCTAGCCCGCGGGTCTGACATCACCGGGGATCTCCGGCGCCGGGGATCACAGCAGCCCGGCCTCCGCCAGGTGGCGCCGCACGGCGTCCACGGCCGCGCCGGGCAGGGGGCGCTGCGGGGCGGCCGTCGCCGGGCAGTCGATGACCCCCAGGAGGTGCAGGGCCGCCTTGAAGCCGCCGAGCGCGGACGCGCTCGCGCTCATGCCGGCGAGGTCCCCCGTCCCGGCGAGCGCGAACAGGGCCGCGAGCCGGTCCTGTTCGGCGGCCGCCTCGACCCAGCGGCCCGCACGGGCGTGCTCGTACAGCCGTACGTACCCGGCCGGGTCCACATTGCCCAGCCCGGGAACGACGCCGTGCGCACCCGCCAGCAGGGCCCCGTCGACCGCCAGTTCGGACCCCGTCAGCACGGCGAACGAGTCGTCCAGGCCACGCCGCCGCAGCGCGACGAGGAGCCGGCGCAGCCCGCCGAGGTCACCGCTGCTGTCCTTGAGTCCGGCCAGCGTCCCGTCCTCGGCGAGGGGCAGGAGGATCCCGGCGTCCAGCCTGGTGGGGACGGACGAGGGGATGTCGTACGCGACGAGCGGCAGCCCGGCGCCGGCCCGGATGCGGCGGAAGTGGTCACGGACCTCCACCGGGTGGGTGGTGGTGTAGAAGGGCGCGGTGGCGACGAGCGCGTCCGCGCCGAGCGCGGCGGCGGCCCGGGCGTGGTCCAGGACGCGCGCGGTGGCCATGTCGACCACCCCGGCGAGCACCGGCACCCGCCCGGCGACGGCCTCGACGGCGGCCCGCAGCGCCGTGCGGCGCCGGGCGTCGTCCAGGCAGGCCGTCTCCCCGCTGGACCCGAGCACGAAGACGGCGTGGGCACCGGCGGCTAGCACGTGCTCCACGAGCGAGCCGAGCGAGCGGGTGTCGACCTCGCCGGACGGGGTCAGCGGCGTGCAGAGCGGCGGAACAACCCCGGACAGGGGAACGGGCAGACCCACGGCGACCGCCTTTCCGGCGCGGTACGGGCCGCGCCGAGCTTCGGGAGGGGCGGGGCCAGTATGTCGCCGTCGGGGCGGATGAAGAGGCGGTCGCCGGCCGGCAGCCGGCCTCGGTGCGAAGACCTCAGCCCGCCAGTGACGCCCGGATGCGGTCCAGCCCCCGCAGCACCTCGTCACGGTTCTTCGCCTGCTTGATCCATGCCGGGAGGCGGCCGATGACCCCCATCTTGCGCCAGGGCTCGTACCAGGGGTCGTGCTCGCGCAGTGTCGCCTGAACGTACTGCCGCAGCAGGCTGAGGTGCTCGGGGTTGTACGCCCACAGGAGGCCGTGCCGCGTCCGTGTCTGGAGCCACAGCCGCGCCTGGAAGTAGGGGTCGTTCATTTCGGGGTCGCCGTACCAGCGGAAGACGACCGGCTGCCCAGCCTCCCGCATCCGGGACAGCCCGCAGTGGCGGCATACGAGTCGCCGCTCCGTGGACCACGCGGGCGTCGCGTTGCCGGCGTCGCGGGGCTCCGGAACGACCTGCGCTTGCCGCTCGCATTTCGGGCAGCGGACGAGCAGCGTGCCGGTGCAGGCGAAGTGGTACTTGTCGTGTCCGGCATCCCGGAAGCGGAGGGGCGGGGCGGCGGGTGCGGGCATCGCCCCAGTATGCGCGGTACGTCCTTGCGGATGATCAGCGGCCCGGGGTGGGAAGGCAGGCGGCCGGGGCCGCCCGCGAAATCCGGTACGCCCCCCTCCTCCGTTCCGGTTAAAGTCGACCCGTTATGAGTGCCACTCTCGTCGCCAAAAGTCTTGCCGCCGGACACGGCGACCGCACCCTCTTCTCCGGGCTCGACCTCGTCGTCGCGCCCGGGGACGTCATCGGTCTGGTCGGTGCCAACGGGGCCGGCAAATCCACCTTGCTGCGGCTGCTCGCCGGGCTGGACGTGCCGGAGGAGGGCGGGCTCTCGCTCAGTCCGCCGACGGCCACCGTGGGGCACCTGCCGCAGGAGCCCGAGCGGCGGCCGGGGGAGACCGTGCGGGAGTTCCTCGCCCGCCGGACCGGGGTGGCCCGGGCCCAGGCCGAGCTGGACGCCGCCACGCAGGCGCTCGTCGACGGCGCGCCGGGCGCCGACGACGCCTACGCCACGGGCCTCGACCGCTGGCTCGGCCTCGGCGGTGCCGACCTGGACGAGCGCGCCGAGGAGGTCGCCGCGTCGCTGGGGCTGTCCGTCGGGCTCGACCGGCCCATGACCAGCCTCTCCGGCGGCCAGGCCGCCCGCGCCGGGCTCGCCTCCCTGCTGCTGAGCCGCTACGACGTCTTCCTGCTGGACGAGCCCACCAACGACCTCGACCTCGACGGGCTCGCCCGCCTGGAGTCCTTCGTCACGGGGCTGCGCGCCGGCACGGTCGTGGTCAGCCACGACCGGGAGTTCCTGACCCGCACGGTGACCAAGGTCCTCGAGCTCGACCTCGCCCAGCAGCAGATCCGCCTCTACGGCGGCGGCTACGCGGCCTATCTGGAGGAGCGCGAGACCGCCCGCCGGCACGCCCGCGAGGCCTACGAGGAGTACGCCGACACGCGCGCCGGCCTGGAGGACCGCGCCCGCACCCAGCGGAACTGGATGGAGAAGGGCGTCAAGAACGCCCGCCGCAAGGCCAGCGACAACGACAAGATCGGCCGCAAGTTCCGCACCGAGTCCACCGAGAAGCAGGCCGCCAAGGCCCGGCAGACCGAGCGCCTCATCGAGCGGCTGGAGGTCGTCGAGGAGCCCCGCAAGGAGTGGGAGCTGCGCATGGAGATCGCGGCGGCGCCGCGATCCGGCGCGGTCGTGGCCACGCTGCGCGGCGCCGAGGTGCGCCGGGGGTCCTTCTCCTTCGGCCCCGCCGACCTGCAGATCGACTGGGCCGACCGGATCGCGGTGACCGGCGCCAACGGCTCCGGCAAGTCCACGCTCCTCGCGGCCCTGCTCGGCCGGCTGCCGCTGGACGCGGGGCACGCGGCGCTGGGCCCGGGCGTCGTCGTGGGCGAGGTGGACCAGGCGCGGGCCCTGTTCTTCGGTACGGAGACGCTGCTGGACGCCTTCGGAGCGGCCGTCCCCGACCTCGCGCCCGCCGACGTCCGGACGCTGCTCGCCAAGTTCGGCCTGAAGGCCGAGCACGTGCTGCGCCCGGCGGTGACCCTCTCGCCGGGCGAGCGGACCCGCTCGGCGCTGGCCCTGCTGCAGGCGCGCGGGGTCAACCTGCTGGTCCTGGACGAGCCGACCAACCACCTCGACCTGCCGGCGATCGAGCAGCTGGAGTCCGCGCTGGACTCGTACACGGGCACGCTGCTGCTGGTCACGCACGACCGCCGGATGCTGGACGCGGTCCGTACGACCCGCCGCATCGAGGTCTCGGAGGGCCGCCTCACGGAGCGCTGACGGACGCCTTCCCGTGCGGGAAGGCACCTCCCCTGCGAGCTGACGGGCGCCCTCCCATGCGCGAGGGCGCCCTCCCCGTAGGAGAGGGCGCCCGGACCGCGGCCGTCCTAGCGCAGGCCCGCCCTGCGCAGCGCCTCCGCCATCGCGTCGTTC
>NZ_JBAMDC010000148.1:0-14852 GCF_036961605.1 Streptomyces sp. KLMMK | reverse complement strand
CGCCTGGAAGCCGGTCCCGGAGGCAGCCGTCCGGCCGCGGACGGTCCGGAGTCCGCCGGCGCACCGGCGGACGCGAGCGGCCCGGGCACGGGCGGCAACGCCACCGGCGGCGAGCGCCTGCGGTTCGTCGGGGCCGCCACGCGGCGGATCGCCCGGGGCATCGACCTGGACGAGATCGTGCTCGGCCTGTGCCGGGCCACCGTGCCGACGTTCGCCGACGCCATCCTGGTCTACCTGCGCGACCCGCTGCCGGTCGGCGACGAGCGGCCCGTGGGCCCCGTCGTGCTGCGGCTGCGCCGCACCGACCAGCTGCCCGAGCACGTGCGCGGCGTGGGCGAGGGCGACGGCACGGACTTCGCGGCCGAGCGCCCCGAGCCCGTCCCCGATCTCGCCGGCTGCGCCGCCGAGCGCTGCGAGGTGCGCATAGGGGGGCCGCTCGCGGAGGTGCTGCGGGGTGTCAGACCGGTCTTCGGGGACTCCTCCGCCGCGCGGGCGGCCCTTCCCGAGCTGCTGGGCGACGACCGTCCGGTCCCGGACCGGCACCGGACGATCCTGGCGCCGCTGCGGGGGCGGCGCCGGGTGATCGGCGCCGCGGTGTTCGTCCGCCGTCCGGACCGGGCCGCGTTCGAGAACGACGACCTGCTCGTGGCCGCGCAGCTGGCGACGCACACCGCCCTGGGCGTGGACAAAGCCGTGCTCTACGGCCGCGAGGTGTACATCGCGGACGAGCTGCAGCGCACGATGCTGCCCGACTCCCTGCCCCAGCCGACCGGCGTCCGGCTCGCCAGCCGCTACCTGCCGGCCGCCGAGACCGCCCGCGTGGGCGGCGACTGGTACGACGCGATCCCGCTGCCGGGCAACCGGGTGGCCCTGGTCGTCGGCGACGTCATGGGCCACTCCATGACCTCGGCCGCGATCATGGGCCAGCTGCGCACGACCGCGCAGACGCTGGCGGGCCTGGACCTGCCCCCGGCCGAGGTGCTGCACCACCTGGACGAGCAGGCCCAGCGCCTCGGCTCGGACCGCATGGCCACGTGCATGTACGCGGTGTACGACCCGGTCGCGCACCGCATCGTGATCGCCAACGCGGGCCATCCGCCGCCGATACTGCTGCACCGCGGCGGCCGCGCGGAGGTCCTGCGCGTCCCGCCGGGCGCGCCGATCGGCGTGGGCGGGGTCGACTTCGAGGCGGTGGAGCTGGACGCGCCCGCCGGGGCGACGCTGCTGCTGTACACGGACGGCCTGGTGGAGTCGCGGATCAGGGACGTCTGGACGGGCATAGAGCAGCTGCGCGAGCGGCTGATCGAGACCGCCCGGCTGACCGGCCCGAACCCGCCGCCGCTGGAGCCCCTGTGCGACGAGGTGCTCGGCATGCTCGGCCCGGGCGACCGGGACGACGACATCGCCCTGCTCGCCGCCCGCTTCGAGGGCATCGCGCCCAGCGACGTGGCCTACTGGTTCCTCGACCCGCGCCCGCAGACGGCCCGTCAGGCGCGCCGGCTGGCCCGCCGCGCCCTGACCCGCTGGGGCCTGGAGGAGCTCACGGACTCCGTGGAGCTGCTGGTCAGCGAGGTGATCACCAATGCCGTGCGGTACGCGGAGCGGCCGATCACGCTGCGCCTGCTGCGTACGGACGTGCTGCGCTGCGAGGTGGGCGACGACGTGCCGCAGCTGCCGCGGCTGCGCCAGGCCCGGCCCTCGGACGAGGGCGGCCGCGGGCTGTACCTGGTCAACCGGCTGGCCAGGCGGTGGGGCGCCACCCGGCTGAGCACGGGGAAGGTGGTCTGGTTCGAGCTGGCGCTGCCGCCGCGCGCCCGGTGAACCGCGCCGGGTGAGCCGCGCCGGGCGGCGCCCTCTCGTACCCGCTCCGGCCGGGCTCGAACGCAAAGAGACCCGTACGCGGTGAAATTCTGGACAGTGTCCAGACGCCCGTTGCCGACACGTCGTCGGCGGAGTTCACTGGCGAGTTGGAGGGCGGGCACTGCCGCGCGCCCTCACCATCCCCGTACCGGGAGGCGTCCCATGACCGACTCGGCGCAGCAGACCCCGTACACGACGGACAACGCCGGCATCCCCGTCGAGAGCGACGAACACTCGCTCACCATCGGCGACTCCGGACCCATCCTTCTCCAGGACCACTATCTGATCGAGAAGATGGCCCAGTTCAACCGGGAGCGGGTCCCCGAGCGGGTGGTCCACGCCAAGGGCGGCGGCGCGTACGGCACCTTCCGCGTGACCAACGACGTCAGCCAGTACACCAAGGCGGATCTCTTCCAGCCCGGGCGCAGCACGGAGATGCTGGCCCGCTTCTCCACGGTGGCGGGCGAGCAGGGCAGCCCCGACACCTGGCGCGACCCGCGCGGCTTCGCCCTGAAGTTCTACACGGACCACGGCAACTACGACCTCGTCGGCAACAACACCCCGGTCTTCTTCGTCCGCGACCCGATCAAGTTCCAGGACTTCATCCGCTCCCAGAAGCGCCGCACCGACAACGGCCTGCGCGACAACGACATGCAGTGGGACTTCTGGACCCTGTCGCCCGAGTCCGCCCACATGGTCACGTGGCTGATGGGCGACCGCGGCGTGCCGCGCACCTGGCGCCACATGAACGGCTACGGCTCGCACACCTACATGTGGGTCAACCGGGGCGGCGAGAAGTTCTGGATCAAGTACCACATCAAGACCGACCAGGGCATCGAGTGCTTCACCCAGGCGGAAGCCGACCGGATGGCGAGCGAGGACACCGACTTCCACCGGCGCGACCTCTTCGACGCCGTCAAGAGCGGTGACGCCCCCTCCTGGACGATGTACGTGCAGGTCATGCCGTTCGACGACGCCCCGGACTACCGCTTCAACCCCTTCGACCTCACCAAGGTGTGGCCCCACGGCGACTACCCGCTGATCGAGGTCGGCCGGATGACGCTCGACCGCAACCCCGGCGACTTCTTCGTCCACATCGAGCAGGCCGCCTTCGAGCCGTCGAACCTGGTGCCCGGCATCGGCCCGTCGCCCGACAAGATGCTGCTGGGCCGCCTCTTCTCCTACCCGGACACCCACCGCTACCGCATCGGCCCCAACTACGCCCAGCTGCCGCCCAACCACCCCCGCTCGGACGTCCGCTCCTACGCCAAGGACGGCCCCATGCGCTACGAGGCCGCCCGCGTGGCCCGCCCCTACGCGCCCAACTCCTACGGCGGCCCGGCCGCCGACACCGGGCGCTTCGGGGACGTCGCCGGCTGGCGGGCGGCGGGCGAGATGGTCCGCGAGGCGTACAAGCCGCATCGCGAGGACGACGACTGGGGCCAGGCGGGCACGATGGTCCGCCAGGTCCTCGACGACGCCGCCCGCGACCGTCTCGTCTCCAACGTCGCCGGCCACGTGAGCAACGGCGTGAGCCGGGCCGTCCGGGAGCGGGCCCTGCAGTACTGGCGCAACATCGACAAGGAGATCGGCGACCGCATCGCCACGAAGGTCAACGGCGGCTGAGCGGGTCCCCCGGACGATCCCGAGGGAGCCGGGAAAGCGAAGACCCCGGCCGCTCACCCTGCGCAGGGGGTGAGCGGCCGGGGCCGGGAGCTGACCGGAAGTCAGTTGCCGATCGGTTCGCGGCTTCCGTTGGGCTGGAGCCCGCCACCGCCGGTGACCGGCGAGGAGCTGGACGGCTTGCCGCTCGGGGTGACCGGCGGGACCGGCGGCCGCGAGGACGGGGGCGCCGACGAGGGTGCGCGGGACGGGGTGCGCGAGGACGAGGCCGACGGCGACTGCGAGGGCCGCGAGGGCGACGGCGACGGGCTGTGCGACGCGGGCGCGGAGGGGCTGGACGAGGCGGGCGGGCCGGGGATGACCGGGACCGTCGTGCTCATGTTCGTCTCGAGGTCGAACTCCTCGGCTTCCGAGCCCTGCAGCGCGTTGGCGGTGTAGGCGGCCCAGATGCGGGCCGGGTACGTACCACCGTTGACGCGGCCGTTGCCGCCGGTGCCCTTGAGGGTGACCTGCTTGCCGCCCTCGCCCTCGCCGAACAGGCCGATGGCGGTGACTAGGTCGGGGGTGTAGCCGGTGAACCAGGCGGACTTGTTGTCGTCGGAGGTGCCGGTCTTGCCCGCGACCTGGCGGCCGACGCTCTGCACGACGGAGGCCGTACCGTCGTCGACCACGCCCTTGAGCACGGTGGTGACGCCGTCGGCGGTGTTCCGCGAGATGGCGTCGCCGCCGATCGGGTTGTCGAGCGACAGCTCCTTGCCGTTCTGGGAGGCCGACTTGATGATCGAGGGCGTGACCTTCTTACCGTGGTGGGCGAGGGTCGCGTAGACGCCGGCCATGTGCAGCGGGCTGTTGCCCATGGAGCCGAGCGACATGGCGGGCTTCTCCACGAAGTCGCGGACCTTGCCGTTCATGCCCATCTCGACGGCGGTCTTCTTGACCTCGGGCAGGCCGACGTCGATGGCCATCTGCGCGAAGACGGAGTTGACCGAGTCGTTCATGGCCTTCTGCACGGGGATCATGCCGTGCGAGTAGCCGTCCTCGTTCTCCGGGGCGAAGTGCTCGCTCGTGCCGGTGACGGGACGCTCGGTGGTCGAGTCGTACAGCGTACCGGCGTTGATGCGCACCTTGTCCTGGGTGGTGGACTTGTTCTCCAGCGCCGAGGCGAAGATCAGCGGCTTGAAGGTCGAGGCGACCTGGTAGTCCTCGCGGGTGGCGTTGTTCGTCCAGTGCTGGAGGGCGTCGGTACCGCCGTAGAGGGCGACGACCTTGCCGGTCTTCGGGTCGACGGAGGCGGCGCCGACCTGGACGTTCTTGTCGACCGCGCGGGCCTTGGGGTCGAGGTCGTCGAGGAGCTTGTCCTTGACGGCCTTCTCCAGGGCCTTCTGCTTCTTGTTGTCGACGCTGAGGGTGATCGTCCAGCCACCGGCGTCGAGGTCACTCTCGGGGCGGCCGTCCTTGGCCAGCTTCTTGCGCATCTCGGCCTTGGCGGCCTCCACCAGATAGCCGTTCTGGCCGGTCAGGCCCTTGGCGGCCGGCGGCTTGCCGGGCTCCTTGAACTGCATGCCGGCGCGCTTGTCCTTGTCGAGCCACTTCTGCTCGACCATCTTGTCCAGGACGTAGTTCCAGCGGGCCTTGGCGTTCTCCTTGCCCGCGGGGGTGGCCACCGTCCAGTCGTACTGGCTGGGGGCCTGGAGCAGCGCGGCGAGGTAGGCGCCTTCCTCGAGGCTGAGCTTGTCGACGTCCTTGTTGTAGTACGCACGGGACGCGGCCTGGATGCCGTAGGCGCCGCGGCCGTAGAAGCTGGTGTTCAGGTAGCCCTCGAGGATCTCGTCCTTGGACTTCTCCTTCTGCACCTTCAGCGAGATGACCAGTTCCTTCACCTTGCGGGTGATGGTCTGACGCTGGTCCAGGTAATAGTTCTTGACGTACTGCTGGGTGATGGTGGAGCCACCCTGCTTGCCGCGGCCCATCACGGTGTTGAGGACGCCTCGCGCGGTGCCGAGGACGTCGACGCCGGGGTCGGTGTAGAAGTTCTTGTTCTCGGCGGCGACGACGGCGCGCCGGACCTCGACCGGGATCTTGTCGATGGACACTTCCTGGCGGTTGACGTCACCGCTGCGCGCGATGGTCTTGCCGTCGGCGTCCTTGAAGACGTTGCTCTGCAGCTTGGCCTGGCTGTTGCCCTTGGGGACGTCCACGTAGAGATAGAGAGCCACGCAGGCGCCCGCCCCGAGAGCGACGAGCGCCACGAAGTAAGCGAGGAGCTTCTTCCAGGTGAAGAAGCGGCGTATACCGGTTTTCCCGGCCTTCTTGGGCTTCTTGCCCTTTGCTGTGCGGGTGCTCTTCTGCGCCCGTCGCGCTTCCGCTCGGCCCATCTCTCCCGTAGCTCCAGTCTTTCCGCCCCCAACCCAGCTCATGAAGCTAACACCGCAACTGTCACCAAACGCCCATTGATCAAGGCTTTGAGGCACGTGACATACAGCACCCCGGCTGGCGGGAACCGGGCGCGGCGCAGTGCGGGAAACCGTACAGGGCTCCGATTCCGGATCCGATTCGGCAGCCCGAACAGCGGGCGCACAAGGGGCCGTCGGGGACGGCGGGCACTATCTGCAGGGGCCATTCACCGGCCAATCGGGGGCGATTTTCAGCCACCTATACCTTCTGTGTATACACACGATGTACAGTCCGGAGCATGTCAATCGGACACACCCTGCTCGCGCTCCTGGAGTCCGGCCCGCGCCACGGCTACGACCTCAAGCGCGCCTTCGACGCCCGCTTCGGCCACGATCGCCCGCTCCACTACGGCCAGGTCTACGCGACCATGTCGAGGCTGCTGAAGAACGGCCTGGTGGAGGTCGACGGGGTCGAGCAGGGCGACGGCCCCGAGCGCAAGCGCTACGCGATCACCGACGCGGGCGTCACGGACGTGGCGGACTGGCTCGCCCGGCCCGAGAAGCCCGAGCCCTACCTGCAGTCCGTCCTCTATACAAAGGTCGTCGTGGCCCTGCTGACCGGCCGGGACGCCGACGAGCTGCTGGACGCCCAGCGCGCCGAGCACCTGCGGCTGATGCGCGAGCTCACCCGCCGCAAGACCGGCGGCGACCTCGCCGACCAGCTGATCTGCGACCACGCTCTCTTCCATCTGGAGGCCGACCTGCGCTGGCTGGAAATCACCGCTGCCCGGCTCGACCAGCTCGCCCGGGCGGTGCGCTCATGACGCCGTCGGGCTCCCTGCTCGCCGCGACCGGGCTGCGCAAGGCCTACGGGCCCACGACCGCGCTGGACGGCGCGGACTTCTCCGTCCACCCGGGCGAGATCGTCGCCGTCATGGGTCCCTCGGGCTCCGGCAAGTCGACATTGCTGCACTGCCTGGCCGGAATCATTCGCCCGGACGCGGGCGTCGTCCGCTACGGCGCGCGCAGGCTTTCGGAGCTCTCCGACTCCGAGCGCAGCGCCCTGCGGCGCGGCGAGTTCGGCTTCGTCTTCCAGTTCGGGCAGCTGGTCCCGGAGCTGACCTGCGTGGAGAACGTGGCGCTGCCGCTGCGGCTGGGCGGCCTCCGGCGCAAGGAGGCCGAGCAGCAGGCCATGCGGTGGATGGAACGGCTGGAGGTCGCGGACGCGCGCGGCAAGCGGCCCGGCGAGGTCTCCGGCGGCCAGGGCCAGCGCGTCGCCGTCGCCCGGGCGCTGGTCACGACCCCGCGCGTGATCTTCGCGGACGAGCCGACCGGCGCCCTGGACTCCCTCAACGGAGAGCGTGTGATGGAACTGCTGACCGAGGCCGCCCGCGACACCCGGGCCGCCGTCGTCCTGGTCACCCACGAGGCGCGCGTCGCCGCGTACTCCGACCGCGAGGTCGTCGTGCGCGACGGACGGGCGCGCGACATGGCGGGGGCGAGGCTGTCATGACCGGACGCGACGACAAGAACGGGCGCGCCGACGAGAACGGGCGGGAGCGCGGGGCTCCCCGCCCCGGTGCCGGCCCCGTGGACCGGCCCGCCGGGCCGTCCGGCCCCGCCGCCTGGCTCCGCGACCTGCTCATGGGCGCGCGCTTCACCGTCACCGGCGGCCGCGAGGGCCTAGTGCGCGCCGCCCTCACCGCCCTGGCCGTCGGCCTCGGCGTGGCCGTCCTGGCGATCGCCGCGTCCGTGCCGCAGCTGCTGGACGAGCGCGACCGGCGCGACACGGCCCGCAGCGTGTTCCCGGCGGGCGCGGACATCCCGCCGGAGGACCAGCCGCGCAAGGGCGCGGGAACGCTCCTCTACCAGCGGGCGTCCACGGACTTCCGCGACCGGCCGGTCGACGGCGCGATCCTGCGCCCCGAGGGCCCCGGGGCACCGGTGCCGCCCGGCGTCGGCGCGCTCCCCGGCCCCGGCGAGATGGTCGTCTCCCCCGCCCTCGGCCGGCTCCTCGCCTCCGGCGAGGGGAAGCTGCTGAGCGAGCGGTTCCGCCACCGGACCGTGGGCACCATCGGCGACGCGGGGCTGATCGGCCCCGACGAGCTCTTCTACTACCTGGGCAGCGACCGGATCGAGCAGGGCGGCGGCGTCGTCCGCATCGACGGCTTCGGCAGCAGCCGGGACGAACCCGTGGACCCGCGCATCCTCGTCCTGGCGGCCATGGTGTGCGTCGTGCTGCTGCTCCCGGTCGCGGTCCTCATCGGCACGGCCGTCCGCTTCGGCGGCGAGGGGCGCGAGCGCCGGCTCGCGGCGCTGCGGCTCGTCGGCGCCGGCATCGGGTCCACCCGGCGGATCGCGGCCGGCGAGGCCCTGTGCGGCGCCCTGATCGGCCTGCTGGCCGGGGCGGTGATCTTCCTGTTCTGCCGCGGTTTCGCCCCGCACGTCGCGATCCGCGAGATCGGCGTCTTCCCCGCGGACGTCACCCCCGCCCCGGTCCTGGCCGCGCTGATCGCCGTCGCCGTGCCCGCCCTGGCCGTCGCCGTGACGCTGTTCGCGCTGCGCGGCGTCGCGGCCGAACCGCTGGGGGTCGTCCGCGACGCCCCGGTCCGGCGCCGGCGGCTGTGGTGGCGGCTGCTGATCCCGGCCGCGGGTCTGGCCCTGCTGGCGCCCGGCGTGCCGGAGATGCGCGGCGCCCTGGGCTTCGGCTCCGCCTTCGCCGGCTCCGGGCAGCCGGTCCTGGTGGCCGCCGGTGCCGCGCTGCTGCTCACCGGCGTCGCCGTGGTCCTGCCGTGGCTGGTCGAGGTGTGCGTGGCCCGGCTGCGGGGCGGGCCGCCGGCCTGGCAGCTGGCCACACGGCGGCTGCAGGCGAACAGCGGTCCGGCCGCGCGGGCGGTCGCGGGCATCACCGTGGCGGTGGCCGGGGCCGTCGCCGTCCAGATGATGGTCTCCGGCATGCGGGGCGACGACGACGGGCCGCCCGGGACGGTCGCGAGCCACTCCCAGCTGCAGGCCGCCTACCGCCCGGGCACGCCGGACGAACTCCGCGCGCACTCCGAGGCGTTCCGGGCCACGCCGGGCGTCCGCGACGCCGTCGCCTTCGTGGAGCAGTACGCCACCGCCGGCTCGGGTCCGGAGCGCAAGGTCACCACGGTGCACGTCGCCGACTGCGCCACCCTGAGCCGCATGGCGAAGCTGGACTCCTGCCGCGACGGCGACGTGTTCGTGGCCCAGGAGAAGGACGGCGACGTCGACACGGCCGGGCGGTTCCCGCCCGGCACCGCACTGGAGATGGACGGCTTCGAAGAGGCGAAGGCCAAGGGCACGCCCGTCTACCGGTGGACGGTGCCGCGGAGCGCGCGCGTCGTGGAGACGCGGACCGCCCCCGCCGGATCGGACACGTTCGGCATCCTGGCCACGCCGTCGGCCATCGACGCCCGGGCGATCCCGGACGCCCGCACCACCGTGCTGGCGCGGGTCGACCCCGGCGACCGCGACGACGCCATCGAGCGGTTCCGCAACACCGCCGCCGCCATCGACCCCGGCATGCGGGTGTGGCGCATGGGCGGCGTCGTGAAGAAGGACCAGCTCGCGGCCGTCGAGGGAGGACTGACGACCGGTGGGATCGGTGTCCTCGTCCTCGTGGGGCTGAGCCTCCTCGTCGCCACGGTGGAGCAGCTGCGCGAGCGGAGGCGGGCACTGTCCGTGCTGGTCGCCTGCGGGACGGACCGGTCGACGCTCGCCTGGTCGGTGCTGTGGCAGACGGCGGTCCCCGTCGCCGTGGGCCTCGTGCTGGCGACGGCGGGCGGCCTCGGGCTGGGCCGGGTGATGCTGGCGCTGGTCGGTGAGCGGGTACGGGACTGGTTCGCCTTCGTCCCGCTGGCCGGCGCCGGCGCCGCCGTGATCGTCGCGGTGACGCTGATGGCGCTGCCCACCCTGTGGCGCCTGACCCGGCCGGAGAGCATGCGGACGGAGTGACGGGCGCGCGGCGCCGTCGAAGGTGCGCCCCGGGGTGACCGACCGGGGCGCACGGCCGGCGACGGGTGGGGCCGGCGCCCCCGGTCACCCGTTGAGGATCCGTACGGGCAGCTTCCGCATCGCGGTCCGCAGGGCCGCCGCGAACTGCTCGAACTCCCCCTGCCGCGCCGCCCCGGTCCGCATCGCCAGGGCGATCCTGCGCGAGGGCACCGGGTCGGCGAAGTGCCCGGTGGCGAGCTGTTCGTTGCGCTCGGTCTCGACGCGCAGGGCCGTGCGCGGCAGCAGGGTGACGCCCATGCCGCCGCCGACCAGCTGGACGAGTGTGGACAGGCCGGCCGCGCTGGTGGTCACCGCGGCGCCGGTCGTCCGGCCGGCCTCGCGGCAGATGTCCAGCGCCTGGTCGCGCAGGCAGTGGCCCTCGTCCAGGAGGAGCAGCTCCAGCTCGCGCAGGGCCTCCCGCGGGATGTCGCCGCGCTCGGCCAGCCAGTGGTCCCGGGGGGTGACCAGGACGAAGTCCTCGTCGAAGAGGGGGATTTCGCTGACGCCGGGCGCGCCGAGCGGCACGGCGAGCAGCAGCAGGTCCAGCCGCCCCTGGGTGAGCCCGTCGAGCAGGGAGGACGTCTGCTCCTCGTGGACCTGCAGGTCGAGGTCGGGGTAGGAGTCGTGGACCAGGCGCAGGACCGTGGGCAGGAGGTAGGGCGCGACGGTCGGGATCACCCCGAGGCGCAGGACGCCGGTGAAGGGCGCGCGGGCCGCGTCGGCCTCCTCCATCAGGGCGGCGACGGCGTCGAGGACCGTGCGGGCCCGGGTGGCGAGCCGCTCCCCCGCGGGACTGAGCAGCACCTTTCTCGTCGTACGCTCGAGGAGCTGGACGTCGAGGATGTCCTCCAGCGCGGAGACGGCGCCCGAGAGCGCGGGCTGGCTCATCCCGAGCGCGGTGGCGGCGTCACGGAAGTGCAGGTGCTCCGCGACGGCGACGAAGGCCCGCAGCTGGGCGAGGCTGGGCTGGCGGGGGCGCGAGCCCGGGGCTATGGACGACACGGCCGGCCCGGCCGGCGGCTGTGGTGCGTGCGGTGCGGACGACATAACTGATAAGCACCTCCGATCAACATCTCCCAGTCTAGCTATTTCCGTTATCAATGACTCCTGTGGCAGGGTTGCTCATGTCCAACCCCGAGGGAAACTCCTGTCACGGGAGCTTCCCGCTCGCTGCAAGGAGAGCGCGTGCTCACTGTCGGTGACAAGTTCCCCGAGTTCGACCTGACCGCTTGTGTGGACCTCGACGCGGACAAGGCTTTCGCGCAGATCGACAACAAGACCCACGAGGGCAAGTGGAAGGTCGTCTTCTTCTGGCCCAAGGACTTCACCTTCGTCTGCCCGACCGAGATCGCCGCGTTCGGCCAGCTGAACGACGAGTTCGCCGACCGTGACGCCCAGATCCTCGGCGTCTCCGGCGACTCCGAGTTCGTCCACCACGCCTGGCGCAAGGACCACAAGGACCTCCGCGACCTGCCCTTCCCGATGCTGGCCGACGCCAAGCACGAGCTGATGCAGGCCTGCGGCGTCGAGGGCGAGGACGGCTACGCCCAGCGCGCCGTCTTCATCGTGGACCCGAACAACGAGATCCAGTTCGTCATGGTGACCGCCGGCTCCGTCGGCCGTAACCCCAAGGAGGTCCTGCGGGTCCTCGACGCCCTGCAGACGGACGAGCTGTGCCCCTGCAACTGGTCCAAGGGCGAGGAGACCCTCGACGCGGTCAAGCTCCTCTCGGGCGAGTGAGCTGATCTCCCATGGCGCTCGATGAGCTGAAGTCCGCCGTACCGGACTACGCCAAGGACCTGAAGCTGAACCTCGGCTCGGTCATCGGCAACTCCGACCTGCCGCAGCAGCAGCTGTGGGGCACCGTCCTCTCCTGCGCGATCGCGACCCGCTCGCCGATCGTGCTGCGCGAGCTGGAGCCGGTCGCCAAGGCCAACCTGTCGCCCGAGGCGTACACGGCCGCCAAGTCGGCCGCCGCCATCATGGCGATGAACAACGTCTACTACCGCACCCGGCACCTGCTGTCGGACCCGGAGTACGGCAACCTGCGTGCGGGCCTGCGGATGAACGTCATCGGCAACCCGGGCGTGGAGAAGGTCGACTTCGAGCTGTGGTCGCTGGCCGTCTCGGCCATCAACGGCTGCGGCCTGTGCCTGGACTCGCACGAGCAGGTCCTCCGCAAGGCGGGCGTCTCGCGCGAGACGATCCAGGAGGCGTTCAAGATCGCCGCCGTCCTCCAGGCCGTCGGCGCCACCCTGGACGCCGAGAAGGTCCTGGCGGACAACGCCTGATCTGCTCTCCTCCTCAGATACGTGTGGGCCCCGGCCGTTTACGGCCGGGGCCCACACGTATGTCCTGGGTTGGTTCTCAGCTGCGGGAGACCTCGGAGGGGGCTTGCGCAGGAGGCCCGTCCGGTGGCGCCGCGGCCAGGGCCTTGTCCTTGGCGTAGGCGCGCAGGTAGCCGACGACCGTATTGGTCACCGCGGCCAGCGGAACCGCGACCACCGCGCCGCCGATGCCGGCGACCAGCGAGCCCGCGGCCACCGAGAGGACCACCGCGAGCGGGTGGACGCGCACGGCGCGGCCGAGGATGAACGGCTGCAGCACGTGACCCTCGATCTGCTGCACCGCGAGCACCACGGTCAGCACCATCAGGGCCGTGAAGACGTCCTTCGTCACCAGTGCCACGACCACCGCGAGCGCGCCGGAGACCACGGCACCGACCAGCGGGATGAAGGCGAACAGGAAGATGAAGACGGCCAGCGGCACCGCCAGCGGCACCTTGAGGAAGAACAGCCCTATGCCGATGAAGATCGCATCGATCAGGGCCACTATCACCGTGCCCCGCACATAGGCGGTCAGCGTCGCCCACGCGCGCGGGCCCGCGCCCGCCACGCCCTCGCGCGCCGCCGCCGGGAACAGCTTCAGCAGCCACTCCCAGATCCGCGGCCCGTCGTAGAGCAGGAAGAGCGTGCTGAACATCGCCAGCAGGATGCCGGTCAGCACCTCCAGGATCACCTGGACGCCCTCGATGCCGGCGGTGGTGATGTCCTTGGTGTTGGCGCCGATGGCCGTGCTGAGGTTGTCGGCGATGTTGTTGATCTGGTTCTCGGTGACATGGAACGGGCTGGTGAGCAGCCAGTGCTTCAGGTCCTTGATGCCCTGCTGCACCTGTCCCGACAGGTCGTCGAGGTTGTCCGTCACCTGCCACACCACGAACCAGCCGACCAGGCCCATGACGACGAAGCCGGAGATGAACGTCATGGCCGTGGCGAGCCCCCGCGGCACACCACGGCGCTTGAGCCAGGCGACGGTGGGCTGCAGCAGCGCGGTGATCAGCAGGCCGGCGACAAAGGACAGCACCACCAGGCGGACCGAGCTGATCACGCGCATCAGCACCCAGAGGGTGCCCGCCAGGATCAGCAGCCGCCAGGCGACCTCGGCCGCGACCCGCACACCCCAGGGCACGGCGGCCACGGGGTCGGGGCGCGCCGGGACCGCGGGTGCATACCCGGGCGGCGGCGGTACGTGTTCGGGGTCGCCTGCGGCGGGCGCGGGTGCCGGACCCGGATGCCCCGGGGCGGACCCGGCGGAGTCACCGGCGGCGCCGGAACGTATCGGCAGGGAGGCGTGTGCAGGGTCGGCGGCGCGGCCGGACTCGGGCGCGCCGTCGGCACCGGTGGCACCGGCGGCCGGCGCCGCGCTCTCCACCTCGGCCGTGCGCTCCTCGAGTCGCCGGGCGAGACGGGTCAGACCCGCTCCCACACCGCCGACCCATCGTGGCAATCTGGACATTTCTCTTCCTCTACCCCCACTCCCCCGTGGCCAGGGTGAACGTTACCCCTGACGGGTGACGCGGGAAGACAGCCAAGCCCCCGGCCTGGTGAGGACCGGGGGCTTGCGAGGGCGGGGAAGTGACCGGCGCTAGGCGCGGCCGGTGCGCCCTAGTACCACTGGTTGGCCTGCCAGAACGACCAGGCGCCGCAGGGGCTGCCGTAGCGCTCGTTCATATAGCCGAGGCCCCACTTGATCTGGGTGGCGGGGTTGGTCCGCCAGTCGGCGCCGGCGGAGGCCATCTTGGAGCCGGGGAGCGACTGCACCAGGCCGTACGCGCCGGAGGAGGGGTTCTCCGCCGTGTAGTCCCAGGTGCTCTCGTTGTTCACGATGTTGCTGAAGCACTGGAACTGGTCGCCGGGGACCATGGAGCGGGCCATCGCCTTGACCTCGGCGACGGAGTAGGAGCTCTTGGCGGGGAAGGACGAGGCGTCGCGCGTCGCAGAGCGACTGCTGACCTGCTCCTTCTCCTCCTTCTCGCGCTCCTTGGCCTTCTCCTCGGCCTCCTTCTTCTTGGCGGCCTCGTCCGCGGCTTCCTTCTTCGCGGTGGCGTCCTCGGCGGCCTGCTTGCGCGCGGCCTCCTCGGCGTCCTTCTTGGCCGCGCTCTCGGCTGCCTCGGACTGCGTGTCCGCCTGCTGGGTCAGGGAAGCGGCCTGTGCCCGGACGTTCTGTCCTGCGGGGATGTCCGCGAGGAGCGTCATGTCCGCTGCGGTCGCCTCGACCCGGTCGTTCGTACCCTGGTCATGGCCTGCAGCGACACCCACGACGGCGCCGACGGTGGTGACCGCGGTGGCGGATGCCACGGCGAACCCCCGGACCGAAATCCGGCTCACACGTTTTCCTTCCAGCATCGCCCGCATGGGTGACCTCGCGAGCGCGATCGTGCCCCTGGCGCTGGCCTCCGTAATCGGTCACAGAAGGCACGGGCCCGTGGGGCCTCCCGCGAGGGAGGTCCGCGTGACGCTCGGGCGGCATACGGCGACGCTGTTCAGTTCTGGATCTGCTCTGCACCGCCCCGATGAGGGGACGAAGTGCCGTATGCGGGGCCTGACAGGACCCAGACTCTGCCCGACCCGGTTGCCCGGAGGCAATTCCGGGTTACGTGGGAAAGGTCACACCTCGTTT
>NZ_JBAMDC010000147.1:0-14942 GCF_036961605.1 Streptomyces sp. KLMMK | reverse complement strand
GGCCGACCGCGTGGGCGCGGGCCGGCCGGACGGGGCCTGACGGAGGCGGGGTCCGGCGGAGGCCGGTCCGGCCGGGCCGGTCCTCCCGGGCCGGACGCCCGGGACGCCGGGCCACTGGGCCACTGGGCCACTGCGGGCGCGTTCCGGCTTGTCCCGGCTTGTACGCGCCCGTTTCCCGCGCGTGCGGCATACGGTGAGCGCGACCGCGCACGCGCACGCCCCCCAGGGAAGGAACACGCCGTGGCCGCCTTGCTCTCCGACGACCTGAAGAAGCTCCTCGACGACTCCCCCGTCTTCGCGACGGTCGCGACGATCCAGCCCGACGGCAGCCCCCAGGTCACGGTCACGTGGGTCAAGCACGACGGCGACGACCTGCTGATCTCCACGACCGTCGGGCGGCGCAAGGAGAAGAACCTGCGCCGCGACCCGCGCGTCACGGTGATGATCAACCCGCACAACGCGCCGTACACCTACGCCGAGGTCCGCGGCACGGCCGAGATCACCACCGAGGGCGGCCAGGAGCTGATCAACGAGCTCTCGCGGAAGTACACCGGCAAGGACTACGCGGACTTCAACCCGGCGGCGAAGGACGACGCGGAGAGGGTCGTCGTACGGGTCACGCCGCGGAAGGTCGTGGGGTCGATCTGACCCCACGGCACGGTCCGGCCGGGCTCAGTACGCGTCGGCGCGGACCACCAGGGCCGTCGCCACCGCCGTGAGGCCCTCCTCGCGGCCCGGGAAGCCCAGGCCGTCCGTCGTGGCCCCGGAGACCGTCACCGGCGCGCCGACGGCCTCGGAGAGGACCTTCTGGGCCTCTTCGCGGCGCTTGCCGATCCGGGGGCGGACGCCGACGACCTGGACGGCGACGTTGCCGATGAGGAAGCCGGCCTCGCGGACGATGCGGGCGGCCTCGGTCAGCAGCGTGACCCCGGAGGCGCCGGCCCACTCGGGGCGGCCGGTGCCGAAGTGCGCGCCGAGGTCGCCGAGGCCGGCGGCGGAGAAGAGGGCGTTGCAGGCGGCGTGGGCGACGACGTCGGCGTCGGAGTGGCCGGCGAGGCCCGTCTCACCGGGCCACAGGAGGCCGCCGCACCACAGCTCGCGGCCCTCCTCGAAGGCGTGGGTGTCGGTGCCGATGCCCACCTGGGGCAGGGCGGGGATCCGGTCAGAAGCCATCGTTGGCCCTCCTGCGGGCGAGTACGGCCTCGGCGAGGACGAGGTCCAGGGGACGGGTCACCTTGAAGGCCTCCTCGTGGCCGGGCACGAGGACGACGGGGGCGCCGAGGCGCTCGACCATGCCGGCGTCGTCCGTGGCGCCCTCGCCCTCCTGGGCGGCGAACTTCTCGTGGGCGGCGTCCAGGGTGCGCCGGTCGAAGCCCTGGGGCGTCTGGACGGCGCGCAGCAGGGACCGCTCGGGGGTGCCGGTGACGAGTTCGGGCTCGCCCGCGGCTGCGCCGGTGCGCGGCTCGACCTGCTTGACGGTGTCGGCGAGCGGAAGGGCCGGGACGACGGCGGGGGCGCCCTCGCGGACGGCGGTGATCACGGCGTCGACCGTGTCGACGGGCACCAGGGGGCGCGCGGCGTCGTGCACGAGGACGGTGGTGACGTCCGCGGGGAGGGCCGCGAGGCCGAGGCGTACGGACTCCTGGCGGGTCTCCCCGCCGGGGACGACGAGGACCTCGGCGCGGTCGTGGCCGGTGAGGGGGTGGTCGTCGAGGAGGGCGCGGACCTCGGCCGCGCCGTCCGGCGGGGCGACCACGACGACGAGGGAGACGGCACGGGAGGCGGCCATCGCCCGGACGGCGTGGACGAGCATCGGGGTGCCGCCCAGGGCGCGCAGGGCCTTGGGGGCGCCCGGGCCGAGCCGGACCCCCCGGCCGGCCGCGGGGATCACCGCGGCGGTGCGCGCAGGAGTGACGGCAGGGGCTCGATCAGACATTGCGTTCACGTTCAGGTTTGCTTCCTCGGCCGGATTGGGTATGGCCTGGGGGTACCCCCTGCTCGGAGAGCGGGGGGAGTGCCGGGCAAGCCCCGACCAGCCCCTTCCGTGACAGCTGGTCGGGCCGGCTGCCCGGGCCCGGCACACCGAGTCGTGTACGGCGCGTGCGCCGGTGTCCCCCGGTCGCCGGCGTCACCGGAACGAGAGATGCCGCAGCGCCCGGCGGATGACTTGCGTCACCGCGCGGGCACCGCGGCACTTCTTTACGTCCGGCACCTGTGGTGTGTCCGGCATTCGCGTCAGGACGCGAGGACCTCGTCGAGCAGGGCCTCGGCCTTGTCCTCGTTGGTGTTCTCCGCGAGGGCCAGCTCGCTCACCAGGATCTGGCGCGCCTTGGCCAGCATGCGCTTCTCACCGGCGGACAGGCCGCGCTCGCGCTCGCGGCGCCACAGGTCGCGCACGACCTCGGCGACCTTGATCACGTCACCGGACGCGAGCTTCTCGAGATTTGCCTTGTAGCGACGGGACCAGTTCGTCGGCTCTTCCGCATAGGGTGCGCGGAGCACCTCGAAGACCCGGTCCAGCCCATCCTGGCCGACCACATCGCGCACACCGACGAACTCCGCATTGTCCGCCGGCACCCGAACCGTCAGGTCACCCTGGGCGACCTTCAGCACCAAGTAGGTCTTGTCCACGCCTTTGATCTGGCGAGTTTCGATGGCCTCGATCAGCGCGGCCCCGTGATGGGGATAGACCACGGTGTCGCCAACCTTGAACGTCATGTGACAGGTACCCCTTCCGTGGCTATCCAGTCTAACACGGGAACTCCCCGTTCTGAATGGCGTTTTCGCAGGTCAGGGCATATCTCAGGGCTTGACAACAGCAACCGCGTCGTGCTGCGGGAGGGTTCCGGAAGCGGGTATTCGCAGGTGGGAGCGGTTCTCCGGGCAAGGCGAAACGGGCACGTTACACGCGTGGAGAGGCGCTCGCGAGCGGTCGAACGTCCCGTTTTGCCGGGGTCCGCTCGGCTGACTTCCGCTACTCCGTTCGGGGCGGGGCCGGCCTTCACGGACCGGAATCGGGAATTGATCACCGCGAACTTGATCAATTCAGGAACACGTTCCGCACGCCCGCGCATTCCGCACCGATAATCCACACCGGTGCCCGCGGGACATCCGCACGGCCGCTCGGCGACGATATTCGGCCGTGGGCCGGACAGGGGCGAAGTTGACCATGGGGGCGGGTCGGGTGCGGGGCCGTCCGAGGGGGTCGGTAACCTAAGCGCGCTGACACACCCTTTACCTCGTCCAAGGAGATGCCGCCGCCGTGAGCAGCAGCCTTCGACGCGGCGCTCTCGCCGCTACCGCCCTCGTGCTCTCGATCGCCTCGCTCACCGCCTGCGCGGCTGGCAACAGCGCGCAGACGCTCGAGGTGAAGCCGGACAACGCCGCCACCTCGGTCGGTGACATCAAGCTGCAGAACGTGAACGTGATCACGCAGCCCGACCTGAACGCCAAGGGCCCCGCCGTGATCACCGGCCAGGTCTTCAACAACGGCCGCAAGGACCAGACCCTCCGCGGGATCACCCTGGCCGGCAAGAACGGCGCCAAGGTCAAGCTCAGCCCGGCCAAGGGCTCCGGCGACCTCGTCGTGCCGGCCGGCGGCTCGGTGCTCCTGGGCGGCAAGGGCAACGCCTCGGCCGTCCTGCCGGAGGGCCGCGAGGCCCTGAAGGACGGCGAGGACCAGAAGCTGGCGTTCGACTTCAGCGAGACGGGCGAGGTGCGCATCGGCGCCTTCGTCGTCCCCGCGACGAGCTACTTCAAGGACTGGGGCCCCTCCGAGGCCGCGCCGACCCCGGCCGCGAAGCCGGGCGGCACGAAGCCCGGCGGCCAGCCCAGCCAGCCGGGCGAGCCCTCGACGGCGCCCTCGGGCGCGGCGTCCAGCGCTCCGGCGGGTGCCGCCGGCAAGCCGAGCGGGAAGCCTGGCACGGGCACGGGCGAGGCCTCGCAGGGCGCCCAGCAGCCCGCCGGCCGCTGAGCCACCGGCCGCGGCACGCAGCACGACGAGGGCCCGGAAGCGTCACGCTTCCGGGCCCTTCGCTCGTACGGGTGAAGGCGAGCCCGGCACCGCCGGCGGCACCGTCATGGTTGATCGCCGCGGCGGCGGAAGCGAACCGCCCGCCGCCACGGCGGGCGAGGCCCCGGCGGCGAGGCACGATCAGCGGAGCCGGGGCCCCTCGTCGCCTGCCCGGAGGGCCTACGGCTCGAACTTGTAGCCCAGGCCCCGCACCGTCACCAGGTAGCGCGGCGCGCCCGGGTCCGGCTCGATCTTGGCGCGCAGGCGCTTGACGTGGACGTCGAGGGTCTTGGTGTCGCCGACGTAGTCCGCGCCCCAGACCCGGTCGATCAGCTGCATGCGGGTGAGCACGCGGCCCGCGTTGCGCAGCAGCATCTCCAGGAGGTCGAACTCCTTCAGCGGCAGGTCGACCTTGGCGCCGGAGACGGTGACGACGTGCCGGTCGACGTCCATGCGGACCGGGCCGGCCTCCAGGGCGGCCGGCGCCACCTCCTCCGGCTCGCCGCGGCGGCGCAGCACCGCTCTGATGCGGGCCACGAGCTCGCGGGAGGAGAAGGGCTTGGTGACGTAGTCGTCGGCTCCTATTTCCAGGCCGACGACCTTGTCGATCTCACTGTCCTTGGCGGTCACCATGATGACCGGCACGTTGGAGCGGCCGCGCAGCTGGCGGCAGACCTCGGTGCCGGGCAGGCCGGGCAGCATCAGGTCGAGCAGGACGAGGTCGGCGCCGTTGCGCTCGAATTCGTCCAGCCCGTCGGGCCCGGTGGCCGCGACCGCGACCTCGAACCCCTCCTTGCGCAGCATGTAGGACAACGCGTCGCTGAAGGACTCCTCGTCCTCTACGACGAGCACTCGAGTCACGGGTTGACCTCCGGTCGGGTCTCAGAGCCAATCACGAGCACTCGGGTCACGGAAGGACCTCCGGGGCGGGAAGGTGTTCGACAACGGGATGGTGAGGGTTGCGGTCACGGTCACGGACCGTGCCCGCCTCGGGAAGTCGCAGGGTGAAGGTGGAGCCCTGGCCCTCGGCGCTCCAGACCGTGACCTCCCCGCCGTGCGAGGCGGCCACGTGTTTGACGATGGCGAGGCCGAGGCCGGTGCCGCCGGTGGCGCGCGAGCGCGCCGGGTCCACGCGGTAGAAGCGCTCGAAGATCCGCTCGCGGTCCTTCTCGGAGATGCCGATGCCCTGGTCGGTGACGGCGATCTCGATCAGGTCGCCGCCGGGCGCCGTGATGCGCCGGGCGGCGATGCCGACGCGGGTGCGGGCGGGGCTGTAGTTGACGGCGTTCTCGACGAGGTTGCCGAGGGCGGCGGCGAGCTGGCCGCGGCTGCCCCAGACGTGCAGGTCGGCGGTGCCTCCGGAGGCCATGGTGATCTGCTTGGCGCCGGCCTGGTGGCGGCAGCGGTCGATGGCCTCGGCGACGAGCTCGTCGACGCGCACGGGCTCGGAGTCCTCCAGCGGGTCGTCGTTCTGCACCCGGGAGAGGTCGATGAGCTCCTGGACGAGGTTGGTGAGCCGGGTGGCCTCGATCTGCATGCGGCCGGCGAAGCGGTTGACGGCCTCGGGGTCCTCCGCGGCGTCCATGACGGCTTCGGAGAGCAGGGACAGGGCGCCGACGGGCGTCTTGAGCTCGTGGCTGACGTTGGCGACGAAGTCGCGGCGGACGGCCTCGATGCGGCGGGCCTCGGTGAGGTCCTCCACCAGCAGCAGGACCAGCCGGGAGCCGAGCGGGGCGACGCGCGCGGAGACCGCGAGGGCCTCGCCACGGCCGGTGCCGCGCCGCGGGAGGTCGAGCTCGACCTGGCGTATCTCGCCGTCGCGGCGGGTGTCGCGGGCCATCTGCAGCATGGGCTCGACGGACAGCTTCCCGCCGCGCACGAGCCCCAGGGCGTAGGCGGCGGAGCTGGCCTTGACCACGGCGTCGGCCTCGTCCAGGACGACGGCCGAGGAGCGCAGGACCGACAGGACGGTGTCGACGCCGGGCGGGAGCACGGCGTCGGTGTGCAGGGAGCTTCGGGTGGGGCGGGCCTGGTCGCGCTCGCTCCAGCGGAACGCGAGCATGGCGATAACGCCGGTGCACAGTCCGGCGAGCGCTGCCGCTGCGGCGAGGGCCGCGTCCACGTTCATGAGTCCAGGTTATGCGGCCGCCGCGGCCCATCCACAGCCGAATGGGTGCCGCCTCGAACACACGTTGCCGAGAGTTCACCTCGGCGTCGGTACCGGTTCACTCCAGGGCGCCGCAGCCGTCGCGTTCCGGCCAGAACGTGGGAGTGTGGGCGGCCATACGGCTCCGGCCCACTGTTTCACTCGGCAGAGAGAAGGTCAGGCAATGCGGGACGCGTACCACGAGGAGCTGGATTCGATCGGCGAGGGCCTGGTGGAGATGGCCCGGCTCGTCGGGTCCGCGATCGGGCGCGCCACCACGGCGATCCTCGACGCGGACCTCAAGCTCGCGGAGTCCGTGATCGCGGCGGACGCCAAGGTGGACGACCTCCAGCGGGACCTGGAGGAGCGGGCCGTCGCCCTGCTCGCGCGCCAGCAGCCGGTCGCCACCGATCTGCGGATCGTGGTCACCTCGCTGCGCATGAGCGCCGACCTGGAGCGCTCCGGCGACCTCGCGCAGCACGTGGCCAAGCTGGCGCGGCTGCGCTTCCCGGACACGGCGGTGCCGCGCGACCTGCACGCCACGATCCTGGAGATGGGGCAGCTGGCGCAGCGGCTGATGGCCAAGGCCGGCGAGGTGATCATCACCAAGGACGTCGATCTGGCGCTCCAGCTGGAGCAGGACGACGACGCGATGGACCTGCTGCACCGGACGCTCTTCCAGCACCTGATGGACGACCGCTGGAAGCACGGCATCGAGACGGCCGTCGACGTGACGCTGCTGGGCCGCTACTACGAGCGGTTCGCGGACCACGCGGTCTCGGTCGCGAAGCGGGTGGTCTACCTGGTCACGGGCGAGCACGCGGACGAGCTGACGCAGTCCGAGGGCCGTGCGGGCGGGGACGGGAACGCCTGAGCCGGGGCCCGGGGGACGGGGCGGAGGACACCGGGCGAGGGCGCGTACAAGAGAGCGTGCGGCCTGCTCCATATGCTCCTACGCGCCCTCGATGCGCCCGTACATGTGTACGCGAAGGGCATTGACGGACGCATCGGGCGGTCCTTGACTGGGGGCAGGCAACCACCTTCGAGGAGGTACCCGCACATGACCCAGACCCCTCCCGCACGCACTCAGGCAGGCTGCACGTGCGGCCCCGGCTGCTCCTGCGGATGCCAGAGCGGCGGATCGTGCCAGTGCGGCGGCGGCTGCGGTTAGCCCCGCTCCGCCTACGTCACCCACGGGACGGGCCCCCGGCCGATGCTGCGGCCGGGGGTCTTCTCGCTGCGCGGGTCACTCTTCTTCGAGGTCGGCGTCGTTCTCGTCGGCCTCGTCGGCGCCGGGGCCCGCGGGGGTGGGGGTCACCGGTGCGGCCGGTGTGGCCGGCGCCCCCGTGCCCGGCTGCTGGGCCGGCTCCTGCTGCTGGGGCTGCGGCTGCTGGGGCTGCGGCTTCTGCGGCGGCCGCTTCGCCGGTGCCGCGCCGGTCAGGTACGAGGTGACGACGATGTTGGCGCTGTAGAGGTGCTTCTTGCGGTCGTACTCGCCGCCGCAGGTGATCAGGCGGAGTTCGGCGCGGTCGGTGTCGAGCGGCCCGTAGACCTTGTCGGCGTCGAAGGGCTCGTTGGGGACGACGGTGATGTCCTCGACGGTGAACTCGGCGACGATGCCGTCCGCACGGGTGACGTGGATCTTCGCGCCGCGTTTGAGGACGCTGAGGCCGGCGAAGACGGCCGGGGCCTTCTCGGTGTCGACGTGGCCGACGATGACGGAGGGGCCGAGGCTGCCGGGCGTGGGGCCGTCCTTGTACCAGGCGACGGCGTTGGCCCGTTCGTACGGGGGCAGTTCGACGCCCCCCAGCTTGTCGAGGCCGTGGCTCTCGACGGGGGCCTTGAGCCCCAGGATCTTGACCTCCAGGGTCTGGGGGCCCGCCCCCGGCAACGGTTCGTGTGCCGGGGGCAGACCGTGCGCGCGGGGGTGGCTCTTGGCGGCGACGCCGCCGCGACCCGTCGCCTGGGTTTCCGGCTCGTCGGCGGCACCGCCGCCACCGGCCAGGCACAGGGCGAGCAGCAAGGCTGCCCAGGCCACCCTCGTCAGCAGGCGGTTGCGTTTCCGGCCACCTGCGCGCGCTTCTGACATGACGCCCGTTCGCTCCCCGTCACTGCTTGACGGCGCCGGCGGCCCGGCGGCGGTACCAGATCATGCCGCCGATGAGACCTGCGGTCGCGGTACCGGCCAGGATGAGGACCGGGGCGTCGGCACCCGTCGTCTCCGCGGACGAGGCGAGCGCCGTGGCGCCGCCGCCCGCGTGCGAGGAGTGGTGCGGGCGACCGTGGTCGTGGTCACCGCGGCCGTGGTCGTCGTGGCGACCGTGGTCACCGCGACCGTGGTCGTCGTGGTGCCCGTGGTCACCGCGACCGTGGTCGTGGTCGTGACGCCCGTGGTCGTCGTGACGCCCGTCGTGGTCGTGGCGGCCGTGGTCACCGCGGCCGTGGTCGTCGTGGTGCCCGTGGTCACCGCGACCGTGGTCGTGGTCGTGACGCCCGTGGTCGTCGTGACGCCCGTGGTCGTCGTGACGGCCATCGTGGTCGTGACGGCCATCGTGGTCGTGACGGCCGTCATGGTCGTGGCGACCGTCGTGGTCGTGACGCCCGTCGTGGTCGCCCCAGCCATCGTGGTCGTGACGGCCGTCGTGGCCCCAGCCGTCATGGTCGTGGTGACCGTCGTGGTCGTGGCGACCGTGACCGTGGCCGTGGTCGTCGTCGCAGTCCTCGTGGCTGTCGTGACGGCCGTGGCCGGGGCCGTCCGTGTTGGGGACGGCCTCGCCGATGGTCGGGGCGATACTGCCCCCGAAGGCGTAGGCGGGGGCGACGGGGGCCGCGACGACGGCGACGACGGTGGCTGCACCGCATATGGCGGAGCGGATTGAATGCATGGTGTTACCTCCTTGCTTTCGAGGCTCACCTGAAGACCCATGGGCCGCATCCGCACCGTGGTCAACTTGCTCCATTCGGTGACCACATGACCCGTTCGCCACAACAAGAAGCCCCCCACCAGCGCTTTCGCGCCGGCAGGGGGCCCGCAGTCGTGCTGCTGCTCGCTGCTGCTTACTTCTTCTTGCCCTGGTTCTTCACGGCCTCGATGGCGGCCTTGGCGGCCTCCGGGTCGAGGTAGGTGCCGCCGGGGGTGACCGGGCGGAAGTCGGCGTCGAGCTCGTAGGCGAGCGGGATGCCGGTCGGGATGTTCAGGCCCGCGATGTCCGCGTCGGAGATCCCGTCCAGGTGCTTGACCAGCGCGCGGAGCGAGTTGCCGTGCGCGGCGACCAGGACCGTACGGCCCGCCAGCAGGTCCGGGACGATGCCGTCGTACCAGTACGGCAGCATGCGGACGACGACGTCCTTGAGGCACTCGGTGCGCGGGCGCAGCTCCGGCGGGATGGAGGCGTAGCGCGGGTCCTCGCTCTGGGAGAACTCGGTGCCGTCCTCGAGGGCGGGCGGCGGGGTGTCGTAGGAGCGGCGCCAGAGCATGAACTGCTCCTCGCCGAACTCGGCCAGGGTCTGGGCCTTGTCCTTGCCCTGGAGGGCGCCGTAGTGGCGCTCGTTCAGCCGCCAGGAGCGGTGAACCGGAATCCAGTGGCGGTCGGCGGACTCCAGGGCGAGCTGCGCGGTGCGGATCGCGCGCTTCTGCAGGGAGGTGTGGACCACATCGGGGAGCAGACCGGCGTCCTTGAGCAGCTCGCCGCCCCGGACCGCCTCCTTCTCGCCCTTCTCGTTCAGGTTGACGTCCACCCAGCCGGTGAACAGGTTCTTCGCATTCCACTCGCTCTCGCCGTGGCGGAGGAGGATCAGCTTGTACGGTGCGTCGGCCATGCCCATGAGCGTAATCGACGGCGTGGGCCCGTCCGTGCGCGCTGCCCGGGAGGGCGTCGATTGACGGCGGGCGGCAATCCGATGGCTTGCGGACCGCCGCTGTGTGTAAGTTGCGCTTACTGAGTTCGACACTTACACATCGGGGGGATCCGGAATGTCCGTCGCGAGCGTCAGACGAGCCGCGAAGGAGAGTGTCTCGGGCCTGCCCCGGGCGTTCTGGTGGCTGTGGGCCTCCACTCTCGTCAACCGCCTGGGGGCCTTCGTCTCCATCTTCCTGGCCATGTTCCTCACGGCCGACCAGGGGCACTCGGCCTCGTTCGCGGGGCTCGTCGGCGCGCTGCTCGGGCTGGGCAGCGTCATCTCGTCGATCGGCGCCGGGGTGATGACCGACCGGCTGGGGCGCAGGCCCACGCTGCTGATCGCGCAGGCCTCGACCGCGGTGTCCGTGGCCGTGCTGGGCTTTATGACCGACCCCGTGGCGATCTCGGTCGTCGCGTTCCTCGTCGGCATGGCGAGCAACGCCTCGCGGCCGGCGGTGCAGGCGATGATGGCGGACATCGTGGCGCCCGAGGACCGGGTGCGGGCCTTCGCCCTGAACTACTGGGCGATCAACCTGGGCTTCGCGATCTCGTCCGTCGCGGCGGGCTTCGTCGCCGAGTACAGCTATCTGATCGGCTTCCTGGGCGAAGCGGTCATGACGCTGGCGTGCGCGATCCTGGTCTTCGTGAAGCTGCCCGAGTCGCGGCCGGACGCGGATGCGGACGCGGCCAAGGGTGACGAGCCGACGGTCAGCATGGGCACCGTGCTGCGCGACGGCCGCTACATGGCCGTGGTCGGCCTGTCCTTCCTCCTCGCCGTGGTCTTCCTGCAGTCGCAGGTCGCCCTGCCGGTGGCGATGGCGGACGGCGGGTTCTCCACCAAGGACTACGGCATGGCCATCGCCGTCAACGGCGTCCTGATCGTCGCCGTGCAGATCCCCGTCACCCGCTTCCTGGAGCACCGGGACCCGCGGCTGCTGCTGGTCCTCGCGGCGCTCCTCGGCGGCTACGGCTTCGGGCTCACCGCCTTCGCCGGCTCGCTCGCGGTCTACATGCTGACCGTGTGCGTGTGGACGCTGGCGGAGATCATCAACTCGCCCATCCAGATGGGCCTAGTCGCCCGGCTCTCCCCCACGCACGGCCGCGGCCGCTACCAGGGCATGTACACCCTGTCGTGGGCGGCGGCGTCACTGGTCGCGCCCGTGGCGGGCGGTACGGTCATCGACCGGTTCGGCGCGGACGCGCTGTGGGCGGGCTGCGCCGTGGTGGGCACGGTGACGGCCGCCGGCTACTGGCTGCTGATGCGGCGGGTTCCGGCGGCGGGTCCCGCGACCGAGGCTGCTGCGGAAACGGCTCCGAAGGAGCCTGAAGGCACGCGGCCCCCGGCCGCGGACCCGGCCGCGGACCCGGCGGCTTCGCCGGCGTAGTCCGGCACCGGGCCGCGGTGCGTCCGGGCACCGCCGGACTTGCGCCGTGGCGGTGTCCTGCCGCTACGGCGGGAGAATCTCCCGGAACCCCGGACGGTGCCGTGGGCCCGCCGGAAGGAGCGCCCCGCGGCGGCACCGCCGTCACGATCCGGCGGATCCGCCCGCCCGCTCGCCGCCGCCGTCGCCGCCGCCGTCGGGCTGATCACCCGTCAGCCGGGCGAACGCCTCCAGGTTCCGCGTGGACTCCCCGCGCGCGGTGCGCCACGCGTATTCCTTGCGGATGGCACTCGCGAAGCCCATCTCCAGCAGGGTGTTGAAGCTGCCGTCGGCGTTCTCCAGGACCGTGCCGAGGAGCCGGTCGACCTCGTCCGGGGTCACGGCGGCCAGCGGCAGCCGGCCGACGAGGTAGACGTCGCCCAGCCGGTCGAGGGCGTAACCCAGTCCGTACAGCCGGGTGTTGCGCTCCAGCAGCCAGCGGTGCACCGCCTCGTGGTTCTCGTCGGGCCGGCGCACGACGAAGGCGTTGACGGACAGCGAGTGCTTGCCGACGACCAGGGACACGGTCGTGGACAGCTTGCGGGTGCCCGGCAGCTTCACGACGTAGGTGCCGTCGGCCGGGCTCTCCCACTCGAGCCCGGCCTCACTGAACGTCTGTTCGAGAACGGTTTTCGCGTCAGCCATGCGACGAGCGTAGGCGACGCCGCCGCTCGGTGATCGCTTCGGTGTAGACCTCGGCGGTGGCGCCCGCGGCCGTGCCCCAGCCGAAGTGGCGCGCGTGGCGGGCCGCCGCGTCGCCCATCCGCCCCGCGAGGGAGGGGTCGTCGGCGAAGCGGCCCAGCGCGGCGGCGTAGTCGGCCGGGTCGTGCCCGTCGACGAGGAAGCCGCTCTCGCCGTCCCGCACGGCCACCGGCAGGCCGCCGACGGCCGCCGCAACCACGGGCGTGGCGCAGGCCTGGGCCTCGGCGGCGACCAGGCCGAAGGACTCGCTGTACGACGGCATGACCAGCACGGACGCGGCCCGGTACCAGTCGGCGAGCTGTTCCTGGCCGACCGGCGGGCGGAAGCGGACGACGTCGGCGATGCCGAGCCGCGCGGCGAGCTTCTGCAGCCCCTCGGGCTTGGCCAGGCCGCTGCCGCTGGGCCCGCCCACGACCGGCACCACGATGCGCGTGCGCAGCTCGGGACGCTGGTCGAGGAGCACCGCGACCGCGCGCAGCAGGATGTCGGGAGCCTTGAGGGGCTGGATGCGGCCGGCGAAGAGGGGCACGAGGGCGTCGGCGGGCAGGCCGAGCCGCTCCCGGGCCGCGGCGCGGGAGTCGCCGGGGGTGAAGCGGTCGAGGTTGACGCCGGGGTGGACGACGGCGACCTTGCCGGGGTCGGCGTCGTAGTGGTGGACGAGCTCCCGGGCCTCGCCGTCGGTGTTGGCGATCAGCCGGTCGGCGGCGCGCACGATCTGGGTCTCGCCGATGACACGCGTCTCCGGCTCGGGGGTGTCGCCGGCGGCCAGCGCCGCGTTCTTGACCTTGGCCATGGTGTGCATGGCGTGGACGAGAGGGACGCCCCAGCGCTCGGCGGCGAGCCAGCCGACATGGCCGGAGAGCCAGTAGTGCGAGTGGACCAGGTCGTAGTGGCCGGGCCGGTGGCCGGCCCAGACCTGCATCACGCCGTGCGTGAAGGCGCACAGCTGCGCGGGCAGCTCCTCCTTGGCCAGGCCCTCGTACGGGCCCGCGTCGATGTGGCGGACCAGGACGCCGGGGGCCAGCTCGACGGCGGGCGGCAGGGCGCCGGTGGTGGCGCGGGTGAAGATCTCGACCTCGATGTTGATCGCGGCGAGCCGCTTGGCCAGCTCCACGATGTAGACGTTCATGCCGCCCGCGTCGCCGGTCCCGGGCTGGTGGAGCGGCGAGGTGTGAACGCTGAGCATCGCGATGCGGCGGGGCCTGCGGGGGGCGCCGAGGCGCCGGAGGGGGGTGCCCGCGAGGGTGCCGAGCGCGCGGCCGCGGCGGGCGCCGAGCCTGGATGCGTACTGGCTCACCGTGCGTGTCCTCCGTCAGCGTGAGGTGGGTGGGGGCGTGCGTCACCTTGTCAACGGTGCAACGCCACGGGCACGGAGTCGCATTTCCGCTTTGCCAAAGAGTGACCCAGCCCTCTTCCCGCCCTTCCCCGGCGCGGCACGGACGGCTCTGAGCAGCGCTTACGCTCGAAGGCATGGCCGCTCGCACCCCTCCTCCGCCCAGCCGTCCCGTCGGTGCGGTGACCCGGGGTACGACCAATCCGAACCGGCTGCGCCGCATGGACCGCTGGATCGCCGACGCCCACGGGCCCGCGCTGCGCCGCAGCGCCGACCCCGTCGCCGTCGACCTCGGCTACGGCGCGGCCCCCTGGACGGCGGTCGAGCTGCTCGCGCGGCTGCGCACCGTGCGGGCGGACGCCGAGGTCGTGGGGGTCGAGATCGAGCCCGCCCGCGTCGCCGCGGCCCGGCCGTACGCGCGCGACGGGCTGTCCTTCCGGCACGGCGGCTTCGAGGTGCCGCTGGACGGCGGACGGCGGCCTGCGCTCATCCGCGCCGCAAACGTGCTGCGCCAGTACGACGAGGCCGAGGTCGCCGCTGTCTGGGCCCGGCTGTGCGCACGGCTCGCGCCGGACGGGCTGCTCGTGGAGGGCACGTGCGACGAGATCGGGCGGCGGCACGTCTGGGTGGCGCTCGGCCCGGAGGGGCCCCGCACGGTCACCTTCGCCACCCGCCTCGGCTCCCTGGTCACCCCCTCCGACCTGGCCGAACGCCTCCCCAAGGCGCTCATCCACCGCAATGTGCCGGGCGAGCCGGTGCACGCGTTCCTGCGCGACTTCGACCGGGCGTGGGCCGCGGCGGCGCCGTACGCGTCGCTCGGCGCGCGCCAGCGGTGGATCCGTACGGTCACCTCGCTGCGGGCGGACTGGCCCGTGACGGACGGCCCGCGGAGGTGGCGCCAGGGCGAGGTCACCTTGCGGTGGGAGGCCCTGGCTCCGCCTGGCTGATCATCGCCAGCAGCGCGTCCACCAGCTCCCTGTCCCTGTCCTCCGTCAGGCGCTCCCTCGCCTCGCGCGGCGGCAGCCACAGCAGCCGGTCCACCTCGCTGTTCGGCACGAAGGTGCCCTCCGTGGCGCGGGCCGCCCAGTAGCGGACCTCCTTCGGTCGGCCGGCGACGGCGTACCGGGCGGTGGGCAGCACCCCGCCCGGCTCGCACTCCATGCCCGTCTCCTCGCGGACCTCGCGCAGCGCGCCCCACAGGGCGTCCTCGCCCCGCTTGAGCTTGCCCTTCGGATGGGACCAATCGTCATATTTAGGGCGATGGACCAGGGCGATCTCCAGGGTCCCGTCCGGCCGCCGCCGCCACAGCACGCAGCCCGCCGCGCGCAGCGGCGCCTCCGCCGTCACGGCGCCCCCGTCCCCGCCGTCACCCGCTGCCAGATCCGGCCGAACGCGAACCGGGCCGCCTCGACCTCGTGGCGCTGGTCGG
>NZ_JBAMDC010000146.1:0-15011 GCF_036961605.1 Streptomyces sp. KLMMK | reverse complement strand
CCCGCCGCCATACCCCTCGTGGCCTGCGCGGTCCCCGCGCTCGCCCTCCTCGTCCACGCCCTGACCGTGTTCTGCCGGGCCTCCGCCCACCGCTGCGGGGCGTTCGCCCCCGTCCCCGCCGACCCGGGAGAAGCCCCCGTCCGGGCCCGGTGACCGCAACCGTCCCACCGCACACCCCCGTCAGAGGAGCAAGCAAGATGACCGTTCACCCCATCCGCACCGCCGGGCGAGAGCGAGGGCGCGACCGATGAGGGTTCTGTTGCTCGGTGCCAACGGCTACCTCGGCCGTTACGTGGCCGACCGGCTGCTCGCCGACCCCGCCGTCCAGCTCACCGCCCTCGGCCGCGGCGACGACGCGGACGTCCGCTTCGACCTCGCCACCGGCAGCCCCGGCGCGCTCACCCGCTTCCTCAACGCCGTCCACCCCGGCGTCGTGATCAACTGCGCGGGCGCCACCCGCGGCGGCGCCCGCGACCTCACCCGCCACAACACCGTCGCCGTCGCCACCGTCTGCGAATCGCTGCGCCGCAGCGGCTGCGGGGCCCGCCTCGTCCAGCTCGGCTGCTCCTCCGAGTACGGGCCCTCCCAGCCCGGCTCGTCCACCGCCGAGGACGCCGTCCCCCGCCCCGGCGGCCCGTACGGGGTGAGCAAGCTCGCCGCCACCGAGCTCGTCCTCGGCTCCGGCCTCGACGCCATCGTCCTGCGCGTCTTCTCGCCCGTCGGCCCCGGCACCCCCGCAGGCTCCCCGCTCGGCAGGCTCGCCGACGCCCTGCGCCGCGCCATGCAGAACGGCGACAGCGAGCTCAAGCTCAGCGGCCTGGGCGTCCAGCGCGACTTCGTCGACGTCCGCGACGTCGCCCGCGCCGTGCACGCCGCCTCCCTCTCCGCCGCCCAGGGCGCCGTCAACATCGGCACCGGCCGAGCGGTCAGGCTGCGCGAGGCCGCGGCGACGCTCGCCCGCGTCGCCGGCTACGGCGGCTCCCTCCACGAGCTGGACGACCCCCACCTGGGCACCCCGCCCGCCTACCCCTACCCCGACGGCTGCGGCAGCTGGCAGCAGGCCGACGTCCGCACCGCCCGCGACCGGCTCGGCTGGCGCCCCCGCATCGGCCTGGAGGAGTCGCTGGCCGACATCTGGATGGAGGCCGCGTGTCGCATCTGAGCCCGCCCGGGCAGCGCCGGTCCCGCGCCGTCCGCGAGGCCCCGCTGCGCTTCGGGGTCCCGGGCTTCGCACACCCGCTGCTCGCCCCCGCCGAATGGGGCGAACTCCTGCGCACCGACGTCCCCGTGGAGTGGGTCGTGCTCGGCAGCGGCGCCATGGCCGCCCCGGGCGGGACGGCCTCCGGAGGCCCCGGCGACCGCCCGGACCCGTATCGCGTCGCCGCCGCCGCCCGGCTGCGCGAGGCGGGCATCCGGGTCCTCGGCCACCTGGACCTGCGGTTCGGCGAGCGCCCCCTCGGCGAGGTGCTCTCCGAGGCCCAGCGCTATCTGAACTGGTACAAGGTCGACGGGTTCGCCCTCGACGCCACCCCCGCGGACCCCGCCGCCCTGCCCGGCACCCGCCGCACCGTCGCCTCCTTGCGGACGATCCTCGACCGGGCGTACGTCGTGCTCGTCCACGGCACCTATCCCTCACCGGGCTACGCGGACCTCGCCGACCAGCTCGTCACGTTCTACGGGCCCTGGCCGGCCTACCGCTGGTCGCAGGTCGCCGAGTGGACCGCCGACTTCCCGGCGGCCCGCTTCTGCCACCTCGTGCACGGCGTCCCCCGCGCCCACCTGGACGAGGCGCTGCGCCTCGCCCGCTGGCAGGGCGCCGGCACGATCTACTTCACCGATCGGACGGACCGGGACGAAGCGGACCCCTGGGAGGTGATGCCCGGCTACTGGGACGAGATCGTCTCGCGCATCGGACCGGGTGTCTCGGAATGAGACGGGGCGTGGCAGGGTTACAGGGGAAGAACCGAACGCCGCCTGTATGTTCCCCGCGCGAGCGGGGACGCCTCTCCTGGAGACCCCGTGTCGCTGCCACCCCTGGTCGAGCCGGCTGCCGAGCTCACCGTTGACGAGGTTCGTCGGTACTCCCGCCACCTGATCATCCCGGACGTCGGTATGGACGGGCAGAAGCGCCTGAAGAACGCGAAGGTGCTCTGTGTGGGGGCCGGCGGCCTCGGTTCCCCCGCGCTGATGTACCTGGCCGCCGCCGGCGTGGGCACGCTCGGCATCGTGGAGTTCGACGAGGTCGACGAGTCGAACCTGCAGCGCCAGATCATCCACAGTCAGGCGGACATCGGCCGTTCGAAGGCCCAGTCCGCACGGGATTCGGTGCAGGGCATCAACCCGTACGTGAACGTCGTCCTGCACGAGGGCCGGCTCGAGGCCGACAACGTGATGGAGATCTTCTCCCAGTACGACCTGATCGTCGACGGCACGGACAACTTCGCCACGCGCTACCTCGTCAACGACGCCTGCGTGCTGCTGGGCAAGCCGTACGTGTGGGGCTCCATCTACCGCTTCGACGGCCAGGCGTCCGTCTTCTGGAGCGAGCACGGCCCCTGCTACCGCTGCCTGTACCCCGAGCCCCCGCCGCCGGGCATGGTGCCCTCCTGCGCCGAGGGCGGCGTGCTGGGCGTGCTGTGCGCCTCGATCGGCTCCATCCAGGTCAACGAGGCGATCAAGCTCCTCGCGGGCATCGGCGAGCCGCTGGTCGGCCGCCTGATGATCTATGACGCCCTGGAGATGACCTACCGCCAGGTCAAGGTCCGCAAGGACCCCGAGTGCGCGGTCTGCGGCGAGAACCCGACCGTCACGGAGCTCATCGACTACGAGGCGTTCTGCGGCGTCGTCTCGGAGGAGGCCCAGGAGGCCGCGGCCGGCTCCACGATCACTCCCAAGCAGCTCAAGGAGTGGCTCGACGACGGCGAGGACATCGACGTCATCGACGTCCGCGAGCCGAACGAGTACGAGATCGTCTCGATCCCCGGCGCCCGGCTGATCCCGAAGAACGAGTTCCTGATGGGCACGGCCCTGCAGGGCCTGCCGCAGGACAAGCGGATCGTCCTGCACTGCAAGACGGGTGTCCGCTCCGCGGAGGTCCTCGCGGTGCTGAAGGCGGCGGGCTTCTCCGACGCGGTGCACGTGGGCGGCGGCGTGATCGGCTGGGTCCACCAGGTCGAGCCGGACAAGCCGGTGTACTAGACCTTCACTTCTGTGTGAGTAAGGGGCTCCCGCCATGGCGGGAGCCCCTTACTCATGTGTGCGTCCCTTGCTCGGTCGTGCGGCGTCCGTTCACGAGCAGGTCGTGCCCCGGGCCGGCGTCTTCCCCTCCAGCAAGTAGTCGTTGACGGTGCGCACCATGCACGCGTTGCCGCTGTTGTACGCCCCGTGCCCCTCGCCCTTGTACGTGACCTCCACGGCGACGTCCTTGCCCAGGCCCTCCGCCATGCGGTGTGCGCCCGCGTACGGCGTCGCCGGGTCGCCGGTGTTGCCGATGACGACGATCGGGGCGGAGCCCTGCGCGCTCACGTCGATCGTCTTCCACTTGCCCTCGACGGGCCAGCCCGTGCAGCCGAGGAGCGACCAGGCCGCGGACTCCCCGAAGACCGGGGACGCGGCCCGGAAGTCCGCCAGGCGGCCCTTCACGTCGTCGGCGGTGTAGCGCTGCCGGGCGTCGGCGCAGGAGATCGCCCGGTTGGCCGGCCCGAGGTTGCTGTAGCGGCCGTCGGTGCCGCGGCCGGTGAGGAGGTCGTAGAGCAGCAGCAGCGTGTCGCCGCTGCCCTTGTTCATGGCCTCCTGCAGGCCCTGCGTCAGGAACTTCCAGGTGTCCTTGGAGTACAGCGCGGACGCGATGCCGTTGACGGCCTCGTCCTGGGTCAGCTTGCGGCCCTGGCGCGTCGGCAGGGGTTGCGCGTCGAGCTTCTTGAGCAGGGAGACGATCCGCTCCTGCGTGGGGCAGCGGGCCGCCTGGGCCGAGGAGACGCAGTCCTTGAGGTAGTTGTCCAGGGCGAGCTGGAAGCCCTTGGCCTGGCCGAGGTTGCCCTGCACGGGGTCCTGCGAGGGGTCGACCACCGCGTCGAGCACGGCGCGGCCCACGTTTCCGGGGAACGCGTGGGCGTAGACGCCGCCGAGCTCGGTGCCGTAGGAGATGCCGAAGTAGTTGAGCTTGTCGTCGCCCAGGGCGGCCCGCAGGCGGTCCATGTCGCGGGCGGCGCTCAGCGTGCCGACGTGGGGCAGGACCTTGGCGGAGTTCTTCGCGCAGGCGTCCACGTACGCCTTGTTCGCCGCGAGGGCGGTCCGCTCCTCGGCCGCGTCGTCCGGCGTGCCGTCGATCTGGCTCGCGGCGTCGGTCTCCTTGTCGCTCAGGCAGCGCACGCCCGCGCTCTCGCCCACGCCCCGCGGGTCGAAGCTGACCAGGTCGTAGCGCTCGCGCAGCTTCTCGTAGCTGGTGGCCAGGCCCGGCAGGGTGGCCACGCCGGAGCCGCCGGGGCCGCCGAAGTTGAAGACGAGCGAGCCCAGGCGCTTGTCCTTGTCCCGGGCCTTCGTGCGGATCAGGGCGAGTTCGATCTTCTCGCCGTCGGGCTCGGCATAGTCCAGCGGGACGGGGAGCTTCGCGCACTCCCACGCCTTGCCGGGGGCCTTGCCGTCGCTGCCCTGTGCGGCGGTCGGCGCGGAGCACGCCGTCCAGCGCAGCCGGACGTCGGGGGCGCGGCCGTCTCCGGCGGCGTTCTTGGGGTCCCCGGAGGCCGGGGAGCCGTCGCTGCCGCAGCCGGTGGCGGCGAGGGCCGTCACGAGCGCGATGCCGGCGCCGAGGAGGGCGGTGGTGGCCCGAGGGGTGGTGGCCCGAGGCCGTAGGGAACTCATTCCACCGACTGTACGGAGGTGAAGGCGCCGGAGCAGCCGCCGTGTGGAGGCGTCACCCGGCGCGCAGGGGCGCACAGCCCATTTGGGCGGCGACGGCGTCCACGTAGCGGGGGAAGGCCTCGCGCGGGTCGTCCAGCCGGGTGCGGGTGCGGCCGGGGCCGCTGCGCATGGTGAAGACGGTGGGCCTGCCGTCGCAGTCGGCCCGCACCAGGGCACCGGCCGCGTCAATGCTGCCGCGCGCCCGCCAGCCGGGGGCCGGAGGGCGGTCGCCGGTGAGGCCGTCGAAGAGGGCGACCAGGCGGGGCCTGCCGGTGGTCAGGAAGCGGGCCGCCCAGCCCTGGGCGCCCGCTATGGCGCAGCTGTGGAAGTCGCTGCTCGTGGCGGGGCCGGTGGTGGGGCCGCCGGCGGGGGCCGGGCTCGCCTTCCCGCCCGTGGCGGGGGCGGGGCTGCCCGGGGCGGGGGCCGGGCTCGGGACCAGGCCCGGGAAGCCGCAGCGGTGTCGTCCGGTGTCCGAGGGTGTGGGAGCCGACGGGTCGTGGTGCAGGCGGATCGGGGGGAGCGTGGTGCAGCTGGTCGCCCTAGTGGCCTTGTTGGCCGCCCTGACCAGCAACTCCTCCATGGTGGCGGAGGAGAGGGCCGTGATGCTCTTCAGCGTCACCACCGACGGCCGGCCGTCCACGTCGCAGCTCTCCGGGAGCACCAGGGCGCCCGCGCCGGAGGCGGCGGTGAAGCCCGGTAGGCCGTCGGGAAGGGGGGTGTCGCCGTCCCCGAATAACTCGCCCAGCCACGAGCGTCGTTCGCCCTCCTGGCGCGGTCCCGTGCCCAGGCGGAGGTCCACCTGCTGCTCGTACGCGCCGAGGCCCCGGCCGCCGCGCCAGCGGAGCGAGCAGTGGCCGGTGGGGCGCCCGGGCGCGGGTGCGCTCTCCTCGGCGGTGCGGTCGTGGTCGCCGCGGCGGAACGGGGCCTCGTCCTCGGGCCATGCGCCCCAGCAGTACGAGCGCCCGCCGAGCGGCGTGGACTGCGTCTGCCAGAGCGCGACGAGGGCGGCCACCAGCGCGGCGATGGCCAGGGCGCCGGTGAGGGCCCGGGCCCTGCGGTCGGCCTGGTCGCCGGTGGTGTGCGGCGTCCTGAACGGCGTCTTGTACGGCACTGTCGTCCCCCCGAACTTCCTTCGTCGTCCGCGGAACTGCTGTGCGGGCGATCGTAGTGCGAGCCACTGACATTCGACCCCGAATCCGGATCGATCATGCCTTGGGCCCGCGCCACCGGTGATATGTGCTATGTGTGCTATGAGCAGATCTTGTCTGTTTCCGGCACCGTACCGTTCAGCAGGTAGGCGTCGACCGCCCCCTTGACACAGGCGTTGCCGCTGTCGTAGGCGCCGTGGCCCTCGCCGCGGAACGTCAGGACGGCCGCCACGCCCGGCCCGAGCTCCTGCGCCATGCGCTTCGCTCCCTCGTAAGGGGTCGCGGGGTCACCGGTGTTGCCGACGACGAGGATCGGCGCGGAGCCCTTCGCGCTCACGTCGGGCGTCTGCCATGCGCCCTTCACGGGCCATCCCGTGCACTGGGTCAGGCTCCAGGCCATGAAGTCCCCGAAGACGGGGGACGCCTTGCGGAACGCGGGCACGCGCGGCTCGATCTCGGCCGCGGTGTAGCGCTGGGCGAAGTCCGCGCAGGTGATGGCGTTGAGGGATGACTGCAGCGTGCTGTAACGGCCCTCCTGACCACGGCCGTTCATGGCGTCGCCCAGGGAGAGGAGCAGCCGCCCGTCGCTGTTCTCGGCATCCTCGATGCCCTCGGTCAGGTAGTCCCAGAAGTCCTTCGAGTAGAGGGACTGGGCGATGCCGCTCGTGGCCAGGGAGCGGGTCAGATCGCGCCCGCCCGCGCCCGGGATCGGCTCCTTGCCCAGGCGCCGGAGGAGGGCGCTGATCTGGTCTTCCGTCGGGCAGTTGTCCGACGTCCTCGCGCATGCCTCCATGTAGTTGGTGAGCGCGAGCTGGAAGCCCTGCGTCTGGCCGAGGGCGCTCTGCACCGGGTCCGCGCCGGGGTCCACCACGCCGTCGAAGAGCGCGCGGCCCACTTTGTCCGGGAACAAGTGGGCGTAGACCCCGCCCAGTTCCGTCCCGTACGACACCCCGAAGTAGTGCAGCCGGGCGTCGCCAAGGACCTGGCGCATCAGGTCCATGTCGCGGGCGGCGTTCTCCGTGCCCACGTGCGGGAGGACCTTGCCGGACCTGCGCTCGCAGCCGGCGGCGTAGGCCGTCACCCGGTCCACCAGGGCCTTTTGCTCCGGCCGGGTGGCCGGGGTGGCGTCCGCGGCGTAGTACGCGTCGAGTTGCCCGTCGTCCAGGCAGGTGACGCCGCTGCTGCGCCCCACGCCCCGCGGGTCGAAGCTGACCAGGTCGTAGCGGGTGCGCAGGTTCTCGTAGTCGGCGGCGAAGGCCGGGAGCGTGGTGATGCCGGAGCCGCCGGGGCCGCCGAAGTTGAAGATCAGCGAACCGATGCGGCGGGCCTGGTCCGTGGCCTTGGCCCTGATCAGTGCGATGTCGATGGTGTTGCTGCTGCTTCTGGGCTTGGCGTAGTCGAGAGGCGCGTGGAGGGTCGCGCACTCCCAGTCCGGGCCCGGGGCCCCGCCCGAGGATCCGCTCTGCGCCGTGGTGGGCGGCGGGCAGGGCTTCCAGTCCGGTTTCTGGCGGGCGGCCTCCTGGGCGGCCGCCCCTCCGGCCGCCCCTGCGCGGGTGGTCTCGTTCGCGTGGGTGGCCCCGCTCGGGTCGCTCGCGCCGCTTCCGCTGCCGCCGCCGCTGCCGGTGCAGCCCGCCGCCGTGACCGCCAGGAGTGCGGCGGTGAGCATGCCCCTTGCCCGTGCGGATCTGGTCACCTGCTCATCGTCCGGGCGGGGAGGTGCCGGGGCGCGCGGGGTGGGGCGTACGGGTTACGTGAGAGTGGGCGGGGGTGGGTGGATTGTGTGGGTGTGTTTGGGCGTGCGTAGGTACATGTGGGTGTGGGGGCTTGTGGTGCTGTGGCTGCAAACCCTCTATAGGGGGACGAATGTGATCTCTGTGGCCTTGACGCTCACCCACACCGGTGTGCCTTCCGCGAGGTTCAGCTCGGCCGCGGCGGCCGGGGTGATCTCCGCTACGACGTCCGGCTCGCCCGTGACCAGGACGCGCAGGCGGCCGCCGTGGGCGGTGATCTCGCGGACCGCGCCCTGCCAGGTGTTGCGGGGGCTGCCGGGGGTGGGGCGGGTCGTGTGGACGGAGACCGCCTCCGGGGGGACCACGGCCAGGCCCGTCGCCGGCTCGTGGCTGTCGGCCGTGGTGAGACTGGCGCCGTCGTCCAGGAGGAGGGTTCCTTCGGCGGTCGATTTGCCCGGCCATGCATTGCGGCCCAGCATGCGGGCCACCCAGGGCGAGCGGGGGTGGCGGGTCAGCTCCGCCGGTGTCGCGTACTGGACGGTCGCGCCGTCCTCCAGCACGAGGACGTGGTCGGCCAGGGACACCGCTTCGACGGGGTCGTGGGTGACGATGAGGCAGACGCCGGGGAAGTCCGCGAGATGGGTGCGAAGGGTGTGACGGACGGCGGAGCGGGCCGACTGGTCGAGGGCGGCGAGGGGCTCGTCGAGGAGGAGCAGGCGGGGCCGGGCGGCCAGGGCCCGGGCCAGGGCCACGCGCTGCGCCTGGCCGCCGCTGAGGCTCGCCGGCTTGCGGTGGGCCAGGGCGCCCACGTCCAGGCGGTTCAGCCAGTACCGGGCCCGGCGGTGGGCCTCGGCCTTGGGGACGCCCTGGGCGCGGAGGCCGTAGGCGGTGTTGGCGAGGGCCGTGAGGTGCGGGAAGAGGGAGATCTCCTGGGGGACCCAGGAGATGCGGCGGCGGTGCGGGGGCTCTTCGGCCATGTCCTTGTCGCCCAGGTGCAGCGGGGTGGCTGTCGCGCGGGGCGTCAGGCCCAGGAGGGCTCTGAGGAGTGTGGTTTTCCCCGCGCCGTTCGGGCCCACTACGGCGATGGTCGTGCCTGCGGGTGCGTTGAGGGTTGTGTTGGTTGCACCTACGACCGTGGTGCGCAGCGGGTGCGGGGCGGGTGCGGGGCCGGGGTGGTCCGGGGCCTCCGGGGCTGCATGATTTACGGCCTCTGCCGGACGTGTTGAGTGCCCCGCGCGCCGCCGCAAATCACGCGTCACGCCCCTTGCCGGCCCCCCACCACCCCGGCCCCTTCCGTTCGCTTGCGTCTGCAGCCAGTGGCCCCTGAGGGAGATCAGGACTGTGGTGGCGATCAGCAGGAGGAGGAGGGATACGGCTGTGGCGCCTTCGGGGTCGTCCTGGAGGAGCAGGTAGACCTGCAGGGGGAGTGTTTGCGTCTCACCCGGGAGGTTGCCCGCGAAGGTGATCGTCGCGCCGAACTCCCCCAGGGCCCTCGCCCAGCTGAGCGCCGCCCCCGCGATCAGGCCGGGGGCCACCATCGGCAGGGTGATCGTGCGGAAGACGCGGAGCGGCGCCGCCCCCAGGGACGTCGCCGTCTCCTCGTAGCGGGGGTGGAGGCCCGCCAGCGCGCCCTCCAGGCTGATCACCAGGAACGGCATCGCCACGAAGGCCGATGCCACTACTGCCCCTGCCGTGGAGAAGGGGAGGGTGACGCCCATGGATTCCAGGGCCGGGCCCAGGACGCCGCGGCGGCCGTAGCCCTGCAGGAGGGCCACGCCGGCGACCGTGGGCGGCAGCACCATCGGCAGCATCACCAGGCAGCGCACCAGGGACTTGCCGCGGAACTCCACCCGCGCCAGCAGCCACGCCAGCGGGACGCCCAGGACCAGGGAGAGCAGGAGTGCCCAGGCCGAGACGAAGAGGGACAGCTGCAGGGCTTCGGTGACCGGTTGAGAGGTGAGGCGGGACGGGAGCGTTTCCCAGGGGGTGCGGGCGAGGATGCCGGCCAGCGGCAGGAACAGGAACGCCACCGCGAGCGCGGCGGGCAGCCCGAGCGCCAGGGGCGTACGGGCCCTGGTCACGGCTGCTGGAAGCCCGCTGCCCGCAGGAGCTTCTGGGCCTCCTCCGTGCTGAGCCACTTCACGAAATCGTCCGCCTGCTGCGCGTGCTTGGAGCCCTTGAGCGTGGCCGCGGGGTACGACGCCACGGCGTTCTGCTCGTCGGGCACCGTGACGGTGGCGACCTTGTCCTTGGCCGCGTCGGTCACGTAGACGATCCCGGCGTCGGCCTCGCCCAGGGTGACCTTGCTCAGGACGGCCCGCACGCTGGGCTCCTGGGAGACCGGCTTCACCGTGACGTGCTGCTGGTCCAGGACCTTCTTGCTGTAGCGGCCCACCGGCACCTCCGGCGCCGCCAGGACGACCTTGAGATCGCTGCGGGAGAGGTCCGACAGGGCCTTGATGTTCTTGGGGTTGTTCTTCGCCGTGGCGATCGTCAGGCGGTTCTTCGCGATCACCTTGGGGGTGTTCGTCCCGCTCTTCAGATCCTGCATGGTTTTCGTGTCCGCCGTCACCAGTGCGTCCGCCGGAGCGCCCTGGCGGACCTGTGCGGCCAGCTCCTGCGAGCCCGCGAAGGAGAACTTGACCTTGATGCCCGGGTGTTCCTTCTCGTAGGCCCGGCCCGCCTCCTTGAAGACGTCCGTCAGGGAAGCCGCCGCCAGGACGGTGAGTTCGGTCCGGGGCTTCGCGTCCGTCTTGTCCTCGCTGCCGCAGGCAGCCAGGAGCGGGACGAGCATCGTGCCGGCCAGGAGCGGCAGCGCGCGGCGAGAGTGCATCGGTTCTCCGTGGTCAGGTGCGGTCGATGTGCACGTTGGTGGCCTTCACCCGGGCCACCGCTTCCATCCCGACCACCAGCCCCAGCTCCTCGACGGCCTCGCGCGTGAGCAGCGAGACGAGGCGGTGCGGACCGGCCTGGATCTCCACCTGCGCTGCGACGTCACCGAGCTTGACGGCCGTGATGATGCCGGGGAAGGCGTTGCGGGCGCTGGTGTACGCGTCCTCGCCGTCCGCCGCCTCCGCCGCGAGCGACACCGAGAACGCGGCCAGGTCGGCCCCGTCGATGTGCCGCTTCCCCGCCTCGTCACGGCGCGTCGGTATCCGGCCGGCATCGGCCCACCGCCGGACGGTGTCGGCGCTGACGCCCAGCAGCTTGGCGGCACGGCCGATCGTGTAGGAACGCATATGCGGCACCGTAGGCGTTTGTCACTCGCATTTGCAAGGGGTTGTGGTCGGGGTGCTGGCAGATGCGGTGGAGCCCCGGGTCAGATCGCGCCCTTGCGGGTCAGGTGCGTGAAGCACAGCCATCCCGGCAGGACCGGCAGCCACAGCGTCATCAGGCGGAAGAGGAGCACCGCCGGCGTGCCCTGCTCCGCCGGCAGGCCCGCCACCGTCAGGGCCGCGGTCAGCGCGAGCTCCACCGCGCCGACGCCGCCGGGCGTCGGCGCCGCCGAACCCAGCGCGTTCGCCGTCAGGTAGACCACCGCGATGCTCGCGTAGCTCAGCTCGCCGCCGAAGGCGCGGATCGCGGCGTCCAGGCACATGACGTTCGCTGCCGTCAGCAGCAGCATTCCGCCGATGCCCGAGAGGAGCTTCTGCGGGCGCTGCGTGACGTCCAGCATGCGCGGGACCACGCCCGCGAACAGCGACCGCACCCGGGTCGAGACGAACTTCCGCAGGACCGGGATCGCCGCCACGACGAGCACCAGGACCGCGGCCGTCAGCAGGCCGCCGATGACCGTGCGCGAGGGGCCGAGCGAGGAGCTGCGCTCGGTGCCGGTGACGTAGCCGAAGGACAGCAGCAGCATGATGTGGCAGGCGAGGCCGAACAGCTGGGACGCGCCGACGCTGGCCACCGCCAGGCCGGGGCGGACGCCCGAGCGCTGCAGGAAGCGGGTGTTGAGCGCCACGCCGCCGACCGCCGCGGGGGCGACCAGCTTGACGAACGAGCCGGCCACCTGGGCCAGCACCGTGCGGGCGAAGCCCACCTTCTCGGGTACGAAACCCAGCAGGCTGAGGGCCGCGGCGACGTACGTCAGCGCCTGGAAGGCCACCGCGACCGCGACCCACGGCCACTCCGCCTTGTCGACGAGGTCGCCGAACTGCACGTGGGTGAGCTGCGACAGCAGGAAGTACGCGGCGAAGGCGCCGGCGACGAAGCTGATCAGGGTGCGCGGCTTGATGCGCTCCAGGCGCACGGGCTCTATCGGGGCCTGGGGGCGGATGAGGAGCACCTGGCGGCGGATCTGGGCCAGCAGGTCCTCTTCGCGGGCCTCCTCCAGCGCCTCGTCGATGGCCCGTTTCTCGGCCTGGCGCTCGGCCTTGAGCGCCTTGCGGCCGCTGACCTCCTCCTCGGCCGCCGCGGCCTTGGCCTCCTTGGCGGCGCTCGCGGCCTCCAGGACCTTCTCGCGCTCCCGCTGGGCCCGCTCACGGGCGAGCTGGCGCAGGGTCGCCCGGCTGGTGCGGGTGAGGGCGATGGACTGCAGGAGCGGGAGGCTGTCGGCGACGGCGTCGGGACCGAGGACGGCCACGCCGGTGGCCACGGCCCGCTCGGCGCCGACCCGCAGGCCGAGCGTGACGAGCAGCTGGGCGACGTCCATGCGCAGGACGATGTCGCCGGCGGCGATCTCACCACCGCGCAGGTCGGTCAGCACCACGTTGCCGGAACGATCCACCAGCAGGGCGTCGCCGTCGAGCCTGCGGTGCGCGATGCGGCGCGACTGCAGGGCATGGACCTGGCGCCAGGCGCCCGCCATGAGCTCGTCGGTGATCTCGTCGGTGGGCACCTGCCCGAAGGGGCGGCCGCCGATGTGCTCGTAGACGAGCATGACGGCGTCCGGGCCGAGCTCGGAGGTGGCGATCAGCTTGGGCGCGTTGGCGCCGGCGGCGATGGCCGCGTAGGCGAGCAGGGCCTCCTGCTCCAGGGCCTGGCGCAGGGACTGCAGGCTGCGGCGCTGGGTGATGCCGCGCAGGGCGAGGCGCTGCCACACGCGGTAGAAGAAGCCCTGCGCCTGCTGTTCGCGGTCGACGACCGTGACGTCCAGGGGCGGGCCGTCCTCCAGGGTGACGATGTAGCGGCGGCCCCGCTCGTGCGGCTCGGTGTCGTCGGCGCCGTCCTCGGCGCGCAGCGCGGTGACGGGCTTGAAGCCGACGCGGCGCAGTCCGGTCAGCAGGTGGCGGCCGGTGGGGCGGACGTTGGGAGAGCCAACGGCGTAGAGCGTGCCGTAGGCGACCGTCCAGCCGATCAGGACCGTGGTGACGATCGAGAACGGTGTCGTGTAGCCGTTGACCAGGACCGCGAAGGCGTCCAGGAGGAGGACCGCCCACATCGCCACGCGCCAGCGCGGGCGCCGGGACATGCCGACGGCCGTCATATAGGCGATCACCGGAGCCAGATAGCCGTGGACCGGGTCGGTGAAGCCGCCGGTGGGCGCGAGCTGGGTGAGGGCCCCGCGGATCGAGGCGGGGGCCGCGCGGGCCACCCACAGGTCGGTGGCCAGGGAGACGCCGTGCGCGAGCACGGCGGCCAGCACGCCGTCGGCGATGCGCAGCCCGTCCCGCTTGATCAGCCGCTCGACGGCGAAGGCCACGGGGACGATGAAGATGGCGATGTTGGCCGCGAGGCCCGCGAAGCTCGCCAGCAGCTGCGGGGCGCGCCCCGTGCTCTCGTTGATGTCCTGTGCGAGACCCGTGGTGGTGCCGTGCGCGAAGGCGGCGAGGGCGAGGACGAGCGCGATGCCCACGATGCCGAGAAGGAGCCGGACCAGGTCGGCCGGGCGGTGCACGCGGGCGGGCAGCAGCGGTTCGTCACCGGAGACCCGGTCGATCTGCACGCCCCCCTCGTCGCACTCGTACGCTCCCGGGCCTGACGAGGGCAGCGCTCGGGGAGCGTGGTCCCCCTCAGGAGGCTCCGCGCCCTGCATCCGGTCCTTCTCGTCTTCTTGGTCTCGTATCACCTGTCACCGCCCGGAAGATGGTGGCACGGCCCCGCCGGGCGAGGGGGCATCAGGGTGCAATTCGGGGGCGCGGACTCCGGATCGTACGCCCTGTAGTGCGATTCCGCACTCTGCGTGATCACCGGGGTGATCGCCGGACAGGGCTGTCGGCGGGGTGCGGCACCATGGACCGGGTGAGCGAGGACGAGGAGCTTCCCGAGTACGCGGAACGGGTGCTGGCGGTCGCCGAGCAGATCCCACCCGGGCGGGTGATGACCTACGGGGACGTCGCCGAGTGGCTGGGCGAGGGCGGGCCCCGTCAGGTGGGGCGCGTCATGGCGCTCTACGGCGGCCCCGTGCCCTGGTGGCGCGTCGTCCGCGCGGACGGTGTCCTGCTGCCCGGCCACGAACTGCGCGCCCTCGCCCGCTACCGCGAGGAGGGCACGCCCCTGCGCGAGGCGGCGCGGTCGGCCGGGGGACACGTCCCCCGGATCGCCATGGCCCTCGCCCGCTGGGACGGCCGCGACCCCGGGGATGTGACTCCGCACACCTGACGGCACCCACCGCCCGCGGCCGCGGGGCCCGGGCGGACCCGGTCTCACCCGAACGGATGAGACCGTTGAAGCCGTGCGCCGGCTCCCGCGACGCCCTGCGCCCCGGACGCCGCCTGGCGTAGCGTCGGGAACCACCGTCACTCCCCGGCCTCCGGCCCCGCACGGCCGCACGACTCCCCGCACCCCCACCAGGACCGGCAACCCACGTGAGCTCCTTCCCGCCTTCCGGCTCGACCCGGCCGCAGCACCAGCAGGCACGGCAGTCCTCCCCGGGCGCCTACCGCCTCGTGCGCACCCGGCCGGGCTCCACGGCCCTTCCTGAGCTGGACGCACGCCAGCGTGCCGTGGTTGAGCACGCCGGAGGGCCGCTGCTCGTGCTCGCGGGCCCCGGCACGGGGAAGACGACGACACTGGTCGAGGCCGTCGCCGAGCGGGTGCGCCGGGGCACCCCGCCGGAGCGCATCCTCGTCCTCACCTTCAGCCGCAAGGCCGCCGTCGAGCTCCGCGACCGGATGGCCGCCCGGCTCGGCGCGGGCGCCGCCGCGCCCCAGGCCACCACCTTCCACTCGTACTGCTACGCCCTCGTCCGCGCCCACCAGGACGCCGACCTGTTCGTCGACCCCCTGCGGCTGCTGTCCGGCCCCGAGCAGGACGCCGTCGTGCGCGAGCTGCTGGCCGGCCAGGCCGAGCT
>NZ_JBAMDC010000145.1:0-15044 GCF_036961605.1 Streptomyces sp. KLMMK | reverse complement strand
ACGCTCGCCCGCGTCGCTCACGTCCCGACGGCGGGCGGCCCGCGCCGGGCCATGGTGCTGAGCATGCGGGCCGCGTCCCTGGCCGACTACCGGCTGCGGACGCGGGACGGGGGCGGCGCCGAACTGTCCCTGACCGCCGACGAACTGAGGCTCGGCGGGCGGGTGACGCTGTACCTCACCCGCCTGACCGGCTGCGTCCAGGGCGTCCTGTGCCTCACCTTCACCCCGGACCGGCTGCCCGTGCCGCCGGTGGCGCCGCCGTTCGTCTTCATGACGGACGTCACCGCCGAGCAGGCGCTGGTCACGAGCGGCACCATCGCCGCGGACGGTCTGAGGCTGGGGCCTGGCCGTCCGTCCGCTACCCCTCCGTCCACTCCTCCTCCGTCCGCTCCCCCTCCGTCTTCTCCCCGAGCGCCGTGAGGGTCTCGGCGAGCCAGTCGGTCCAGAAGGTCTCCAGGCCGATGCCCCCGCGCAGCACCGCGTGACGCAGCCGGTCCTCCTCGGCGTCGCGCTCCGGGGGGAAGTCGCGCTCCTCGATGGCCCGGTACTCCGCGAGCTGGCGCCGGTGCAGGTCCAGGTGGCGCCGCAGCTCCTCCTCCAAGCCGCCCGTGCCCACGACGGCCGCCGCGCGCAGGCGCAGCAGGAGCGGGTCGCGCACGGGCCGGGGGTCGTCGGTCCCGGAGACCCAGGCGGTGAGCGCGTCGCGGCCCGCGGGCAGGACCTCGTACTCCTTCTTCTGCCCGCGGGCGGGGGCGCCGGCGGGCAGGGCCCGGATCAGCCCGGCCTCTTCGAGCTTCCCCAGCTCCCGGTAGATCTGCTGGTGCGTGGCGGACCAGAAGTAGCCGATCGACCGGTCGAAGCGGCGGGCGAGCTCCAGTCCCGAGGAGGGCTTCTCGAGGAGCGCGGTGAGGATCGCGTGCGGGAGGGACATGCCCGCATCCTAGGGACCGGGCACCTGGCCCGGCCCCCGGGTGCGTCCTCGCCTCAGATCTCCGCCGCGAGTTCGGTGCCCTGGCGGACGGCCCGCTTGGCGTCGAGCTCGGCGGCCACGTCCGCGCCGCCGATGAGGTGGACGGACTGCCCGGTCGCGCGCAGCTCCTCGTACAGGTCGCGCCGCGGCTCCTGCCCGGTGCAGAGCACGACCGTGTCGACCGGCAGGACGGTGGACGCGCCGTCGACGGTGATGTGCAGGCCCTCGTCGTCGATGCGGTCGTACGTGACGCCGGCGACCATGGTCACGCCGCGGTGCTTGAGCTCGGTGCGGTGGATCCAGCCGGTGGTCCTGCCCAGGCCCGCGCCGACCTTGCTGGTCTTGCGCTGGAGCAGGTGCACGGTGCGCGGCGGCTCGGGCCGGCGGGCCTCGCCGAGCCCGCCGGGCGTGCGGTAGCCGGTGTCGACGCCCCAGTGGCGGAAGTACGTCTCGGCGTCGAGGCTCGCGTCCTCGCCGCTGTCGGTGAGGTGGGCGGCGACGTCGAAGCCGATGCCGCCCGCGCCGACGACGGCCACGCGCCCGCCGGCCTCGGCCCCGTCGCGCAGGACGTCGAGGTAGCCGACGACGCTGGGGTGGTCCGCGCCGGGGATGTCCGGGGTGCGGGGGGTGACGCCGGTGGCGATGACGACCTCGTCGTAGGCCTGGGACGTGAGGTCCGCGGCGGTGACGGTGGTGTTCAGGCGGACGTCCACGCCGTGCAGGGCGAGCTGGGTGCGGAAGTAGCGCAGGGTCTCGCCGAACTCCTCCTTGCCCGGGACCCGCTTGGCGACGTTGAGCTGCCCGCCGATCTCCGCGGCCGCGTCGTAGAGCGTCACGGCGTGGCCGCGCTCGGCCGCCGAGACCGCGAAGGCGAGCCCGGCGGGGCCCGCGCCGACGACGCCGATGCGCTTGCGGCACCGGGTGGGCGTGAGGACGAGCTCGGTCTCGTGGCAGGCGCGCGGGTTGACCAGGCAGGAGGTGATCTTCCCGCTGAAGGTGTGGTCGAGGCAGGCCTGGTTGCAGCCGATGCAGGTGTTGATCGCGTCCGCCCGGTCCGCGCGGGCCTTGGCGACGAAGTCCGGGTCGGCGAGGAAGGGGCGGGCCAGCGAGACGAGGTCGGCGTGGCCCTCGGCGAGCAGCTGCTCGGCGACCTCGGGGGTGTTGATGCGGTTGGTGGTGACCAGGGGGACGGAGACGGACCCCATGACCTTCTTCGTCACCCAGGCGTACGCGCCGCGCGGCACGGAGGTGGCGATGGTCGGGATGCGGGCCTCGTGCCAGCCGATGCCGGTGTTGATGATCGTGGCGCCTGCGGCCTCGACCTCCCGGGCGAGGGTGATCACCTCGTCCAGGGAGGAGCCGCCGGGCACGAGGTCGAGCATCGAGAGCCGGTAGATCAGGATGAAGGAGGGCCCGAGGCGCTCGCGGGTGCGCCGGACGATCTCCAGGGGGAAGCGGATGCGGTTCTCGTACGAGCCGCCCCAGCGGTCGGTGCGCCGGTTGGTCGCGGCCGCGATGAACTCGTTGATCAGGTAGCCCTCGGAGCCCATGATCTCGACGCCGTCGTAGCCGGCGTCCCGGGCGAGCTCCGCGGTCCGTACGAAGTCCTCGACGGTCGCCTCGACCTCCTCGTCGGTGAGGGCGTGCGGGACGTACGGGCTGATGGGCGCCTGCACGGCGCTGGGCGCGACCAGGTCGGGGTGGTGGGCGTACCGGCCGAAGTGGAGGATCTGCAGGGCGATCCGGCCGCCCTCGCGGTGCACGGCGTCGGTCACGACCCGGTGCTCCTCGGCCTCGGCCGCCGTGGCCAGCCTGGCCCCGCCCGCCCAGGGCCGTCCCCGGTCGTTGGGGGCGATGCCTCCGGTGACGATCAGCCCGGCTCCGCCGCGGGCCCGGGCGGCGTAGAAGGCCGCCATCCGCTCGAAGCCCCGCTCGGCCTCCTCCAGCCCGACGTGCATGGATCCCATGATCACGCGATTGGGCAGCGTGGTGAACCCCAGGTCGAGGGGGCGCAGGAGGTGCGGGTACGGGGCGGCCTGGCCGGCCGGGCTGGAGGGACTCATCGGGGGCCTTCCTCGCGGTGTCGTCCCCTCCAGTTCTAGAACACCTCCCCCGCTTTTGCAACAAGTTGCATAAGGGCCTCGATGGGTTACCGGGAGAAAGGTGTATCAAGTGGAACATTTCATGATCAACTACAACTTTACCAACCCTTGGTGTAGTTGACCCATTCCATGCACCAGTCTCTGGATCAACACCGGAACCCCTGGTTCCATCAAGCAAGTTGAGAGGCACGGGATCACGTTGAACTCACGCGTCATGCGCAACGGCGGCAGACTGGCGGCCCTTTCGGTAGCCGCACTGGGAATGACGGCGGCCATGGCCCTGCCGGCGGCCGCCGCCGACGAGCCCACCCGCAAGGAGCTCATAGCCGACTGCGCGTCGGGCGAAGGGAAGTGCAGCTTCAACGACCCGGCGCTCGGCAAGGCCTTCCTCGGCGAGTTCCGCCAGGTCTCCAACTCGCTCTACAACTGCAGCACCTCCGACGCCACGCAGTCGATGGGCTGGTCCGACTCGGTCGGCTCGACCGACTCGGTGGGCGTCTCCGTCACGGCCGGCGGCAAGATCGCGGGCATCGTCGACGTCAGCGTCACCGCGAACTACGGCCACTCCTGGTCCAGCTCCCACGAGGAGAACAGCTCCCTGAACATGACGGTCAAGCCCGGCGAGGTGGGCTGGATCTCCCGCGCCCAGGTGATGCAGACCGTCTCGGGCACCTGGCAGACCCACTACGACAGCCCCAAGTGGGGCCACTACTACTGGTACGTCCCCGACACCATCACCGGCCCCGCCAAGAACGGCACGGACGGGCAGAGCAACGCGGTGGTCGTCAAGACCCGCAAGATGACGTCGGCGGAGAAGGCGTCCTGCTCCTCCGGCAGCAAGGCCGGCAAGGCGTTCACCGCCCAGCGCTGATCCCGGCGCCGATCTTTCCCACCCGGCCCCGCCCGGCGGCACCCCCGTCCGCCGGGCGGGATCGTTCCCCGGGTCACGGCGCCGCGATCAGCGCCTTGCGGAACTGCTCGATCACGCCGTCGAGCATCTCCGTGCTCTCCGGCAGGACGCTCAGCCTCCCGCCGCTGCAGTCCAGGTGCTTGTCCAGCAGGAAGAAGCTCTGCACGACGTGCCGGGCGCCGAGCGACTGCACGACCGGCCGCAACGCGTAGTCCAGGACGAGGACGTGCGCCGCGCTGCCGCCGGTGGCCAGCGGGAGCACGACCTTGCGGGTGAAGCCGGACTGCGGCAGCAGGTCCAGGAAGACCTTGAGCAGGCCGGAGTAGCTCGCCTTGTAGGTCGGAGTGGCCAGGACGATCCCGTCGGCCCGGGCGACCTGCCCGACGGCCTCGGCGATCGCCGGGTCCGAGCAGTCCGCGTTGAGCAGCGGCACGGCGGGCAGCGTACGCACCCTGAGGTGGGCGGCGTTCCACTCGTACTCGGCCAGCCGCTCCGCCACCAGGTCGCCGACCATCTCGGTCTTGGAGGTCGGAGACGGACTGCCGGAAATTACCAGGACTTTGGACACGGCCGCTCCTTGGATGTGTCGCGACGGAGGTCGCGGTGAAGGTTTCTCGGACGGTTCGGTTTCTCGGACGGGTTCGGGGTGGTGCCGGTCAGCGGGCGAGGAGCTCGTGCAGCGGCTGCCGGTCCTGCCGGGGAGCCCCCGCCGGGACGAACGCGTCCCCGGCGCCGGCGGGGGACCCGTCACGGGCATCGCCCGCAGGCACGGCGCCGGCATCGGCGCACAGCGCGTCCCCGGCCTCGTCCGGCGCCGCGCGCGTGGCGTTCAGCCACGTGCAGATGCCGTCCACCGCACCCGCGCAGCTGCCGCAGCCGGTGGAGGCGCGCGTGGTACGGGCCAGGGCCTCGGGCGTACGGGCCCCGCCGCGCCAGCCGGCCACGAGCGCCCGCTTGGTGACGTTGTTGCAGCGGCAGACGACGGCCTCGTCGGGGAGGTCCCCAGGAGCGTCCGCCCGCCCGGCGACGGCCCGTCCGGCCAGCAGGGCGAGCCGGTCGACGGGGGTGGGCGCGCCGGCGTCGTAGAGCTGGCTGACGGCGGCCACGGAGGAGGGGAAGCCGAGCAGGATGGCGCCGACGACGCGCTCGTCCTGCAGGGCCAGGCGGGCGTACTGGCCGCGGGCCGGGTCGGCCAGCGTGACGACCTCGGCGCCGGGGAGGGCGTGGTTGCCGTCGCCGATGACGGCGAGGTCGACGCCGCGGGCCTTGAGGCGGGTGACGGTACGGGTGGCGGTGTAGGGACGGTCTCCCCCGGTGAGGGCTTCGGCGAGGGTCTCGGCCTGCTCCCATGCGGGGGCGATGAGGCCGGCGACCAGCCCTGCGTGCTCCGCGCAGTCGCCCAGTGCGTGGATGCGGGGGTCGCTGGTGCGCATGTGGTCGTCCACGAGGATGCCGCGGCCGACACCGAGCCCGGCTGCCCGGGCCAGCTCGGTGTTGGGCTGGACTCCCGCGGAGACGACGACCAGGCCGGCGGGCAGGCTCGACCCGTCGTCGAGGACGAGCCGGTCACCGGTCCAGGAGGCGGCCGCGCGGCCGGTGTGGATGCGGATGCCCAGGCGTTCGAGCACGCCGGCCAGGGTCTTCCCGGCGGGCGCATCGAGCTGACGCTCCATCACATGCGGGCCCATGTGCACCACGTCGACTCCGTGGCCCCGGTCGCCGAGGGCGCGGGCGACCTCCAGGCCGAGCACACCGCCGCCCAGGACGACGATGCCGCCCGCACGGGGCAGGAGGTCCTCCAGACGCCGGCAGTCGGCCAGGGTGCGCAGGGCCACCACGCCGTCGGCGGGGCCGCCCCCGGCGCCGGTCAGGCCGGGCAGGGGCGGCAGGAAGCAGCGTGCGCCGGTGGCCAGCACGAGCTCGTCGTAGGGGTGCAGCAGCCCGTCGGCGGTGCGCACCGTGCGCCGTTCCCGGTCGATCCCGGTCACGACGGCTCCCCTGCGGACGGTCACGGTGCCGCTGTCGTGGCCCGCGAGGTACGTCTGCTCGGGGGAGAGCTTCCCGGAGATCACCGAGGGCAGCAGCACCCGGTTGTAGGCGGGTTCGGTCTCCGCCCCCAGGACGGTGACGGCGGCCCGGGGGGCGCGCGTGCGCAGCAGTTCGGCGAGCCGGTGCCCGGCCGGGCCGTTGCCGACGATGACGATGCGGCTCACAGCGCACCGCTGCCGGTCGCGGCGCCGGAGCCCAGCGGCTCCAGCCGTACGGAGCAGACCTTGAACTCCGGCATCCGCGACACCGGGTCCAGCGCGGGGTTGGTGATCAGGTTGGCCCTTCCGGCGTCGGGGAAGTGGAACGGCAGGAACACAGTGTCGGTGCGCAGCGAGGCCACTGTGCGGACGCGTGCGACGGTCGCACCGCGCCGGGAGACGACGCGGGCCAGTCCGCCCGCGGTCAGCCCGCTGCGGCGGGCGGTGTCGGGGTGGACCTCCACGAACGCCTCCCCGTCGGCCTCCACGGACTCGGGGACGCGGCGGGTCTGGGCCCCGCTCTGGTAGTGCGCGAGCACCCGGCCCGTGGTGGCGTGCAGCGGGTAGGCGCCGTCGGGCAGCTCCGCGGCGTCGCGGTGGGCGACCGCCCGGAACCGGGCGCGGCCGTCGTCGTGGGCGAAGCGTTCCAGGAACAGCCGCGGCGTCGGCGAGCCGCCGGCGGGGAACGGCCAGTGCGCCGGCTCCGCCCGGTCCTCCAGGTGCTGCGGTTCGATGCCCGAGTAGTCCGCGGCCCCGCCCTGCGAGGCGCGTCGCAGCTCGGCGAAGACCTCGCCGGGGGCGTCGGGGAAGCGGTGGGCGGGCTGGCCGAGCCGGCCGGCGAGTTCGCGCAGGACCCACAGGTCGGTGCGCACGCCCGGCGGCGGGTCGATCGCGCGGCGGCGCCGCAGCACCCGCCCTTCGAGGTTGGTCATGGTTCCGTCCTCCTCGGCCCACTGCGTCACCGGCAGCACCACGTCGGCCATCCGTACGGTCTCCGACGGCACGAAGTCGGCCACCACCAGCAGGTCCAGCGCGGCGAGCCGGGCGGTGATCCTCCCGGCCGCGGGCGCCGACACCACCGGGTTCGAGCCGAACACCAGCAGGGCCCGCGGCCCGCCCGGCCGGCCCAGGGAGTCCAGGAGCTCGTAGCCGCTGGGGCCCGCTCCCGGCAGGTCGCCGGGGTCGACGCCCCACACGCCGGCCACGTGTTCCCGGGCCGCCGGGTCGGTGATCCTGCGGTAGCCCGGCAGCTGGTCGGCCTTCTGGCCGTGCTCGCGGCCGCCCTGCCCGTTGCCCTGGCCGGTCAGGCACCCGTAGCCCGAGCCCTCCCGTCCCGGCATGCCCAGCGCCAGCGCCAGGTTGATGTAGGACGAGACGGTGTCGGTGCCCTTGGAGTGCTGCTCCGCGCCGCGGCCGGTCAGGACGTACCGGCGCTTCGCCGCGGCGAGCATGCGCACCGCGGCGTACTGGTCGGCGACCGGCACTCCGGTCACCCGCTCGGTGCGCTCGGGCCACCACTCGGCGGCCCGCCGCCACGCCTCGTCGAACCCGGTCGTGCGCTGCGCGACGTAGCCGCGGTCCAGGTGCCCGTCCACGACCGCGACGTGCAGCAGGCCCAGGACGAGCGCCAGGTCCGTGCCCGGGGCGGGGCTCAGGTGCAGCGCCGCGCGTTCGGCCGTCGCCGACCGCCGGGGGTCCACGACGATCAGGTCGGCGCCGGCCAGGTGCTGCATCAGCGGCGGCATGGTCTCCGCGACATTCGCCCCGGCCAGCAGGACCACCTCGGCCGAGGCCAGGTCGGTCACCGGGAACGGCAGGCCCCGGTCCAGTCCGAACGCCGCGGACCCGGCCGCCGCGGCCGAGGACATGCAGAACCGGCCGTTGTAGTCGATCTGCGAGGTGCCCAGCGCGACCCTCGCGAACTTGCCCAGCGTGTAGGCCTTCTCATTGGTCAGCCCGCCGCCGCCGAACACCGCCACGGCGTCCGGTCCGTGGGCGGAGACGATCCTGCGGAGCTCCGCGCCGACGTGGTCCAGCGCGGTCTCCCACGGCACCGGCCGCTGCTCCGCCCCCGGCCGCGGCCGCATCAGCGGCGCGGTCAGCCGGTCCGGTGCGGACAGCACCCGGGGAGCCGTCCACCCCTTCATGCACAGACGGCCCGCGTTGACGGGGAAGTCCTCGTCCGGGGAGACCGTCAGCCCCTGGGGCGAGACCTCCAGCCGGGTCCCGCACTGCAGCGCGCAGTACGGGCAGTGGGTTCGTGTCATCCTCGGCTCCTCACGCAGGTTCCGGGCGGGGCCGGTCGGCTGCGGCCGGCCGGTCCTTGCGCAGGTAGACCGCGCGCACCACGAGCACGCAGGCCGCGTAGAAGGCGAGGAACCCCACGATGGCCGGGCCGGCCGAGCCGGCGACGCCGAAGGAGAACCTGAACGCCAGGTTGATGAGCACTCCGCCCAGCGCACCCACCGCGCCGGCGATCGCGATCACCGCGCCGGAGGCCTGGGAGGACGAGCCGGTCGTGGAACCCGTCGCTCCGTCCGCCGGCCCTGCGAACACCTCGGGGATCATCCGGTACGTCGAGCCGTTGCCGATGCCGGCGAACGTGATGAGCACGGTGGACGCGATGATGAAGGCCAGGGACGAGGACGCCTCGGTGGCCAGGTAGAGGAACGCGGTCCCGGCCGTCATCGCCAGCAGCATCCACAGCGTGACCCGTGCGCCGCCCCACCGGTCGGCCCAGCGCCCGCCGACGGGGCGCGCGAGGGATCCCAGCAGCGGGCCGAGGAACGTCACCGAGGCGGCCTGCAGCGCGGTGAAGCCGAACTGCTCCTTCAGCACCAGCCCGAACGCGAACCCGAAGCCGATGAACGAACCGAACGTCGTCACGTACAGCAGGGACAGCATCCACGTGTGCTTGTTGCGCAGCGCCGCCCGCTGCGCCGACCCCTGGTGCTGCAGCGTCGGCAGGTTGTCCATCCACAGGGCCGCGGCGACGGCGGCGAGCACGATCAGCGGCATGTAGAGCGAGACCAGGTAGACCGGGTGCGTGTCGCCGGCCGTCACGAGCACGGCGAGGCCGGCCAGCTGGGCGGTCACCACGCCGAGGTTCCCGCCGCCGGCGTTCAGGCCCAGAGCCCAGCCCTGCCGGTGCCGCGGGTAGAAGGCATGGATGTTGCACATCGACGAGGCGAAGTTCCCGCCGCCGATTCCGGCGGTGGCCGCCACGAGCACGAACACCCACAGCGGCGTGCCGGGCAGCCGGACGAACACCGCGGCCAGCGCGGTCGGCACGAGCAGGACCAGCCCGGCGAACACCGTCCAGTTGCGCCCGCCGAACCGGGTCACCAGGTAGCCGTAGGGCAGCCGCATCAGGGCTCCGACCGCCGTCGGGATGCTGATGAGCAGGAACTTGTCCGAGGCGCTGAAGGAGAATCCGGTGTCCGGCCCGAGGAAGAGCACGAGCACCGACCACATGGTGAAGACCGAGAAGCCGATGTGCTCATTGACGATGGACACCACGAGATTACGGCGGGCGACCCTGCTGCCCGTCTCGCGCCAGAAGCGCTCGTCCTCCGGATCCCAATTCGCCAGTAACGACGGTGACCTGTCCTGCACCTGGGTCATCGGATATTCCTTCCCCCACCGATCGGGACGTGTAAAAGCGAATCGAGATAAGCGAATCGAGACGTGCAGCAATGGGTTGACGGCTTGCCCGGTAAGCAGTGAGCAATAAGCGGTGAGCGGCAAGCGGCAAGCGGCAAGCGGCAGAAGAACGGGCGGGCGGGGCGCGGTGGGATGCCGCGCCCCGCCCGCCCGGCGATCAGGCCGGCCAGCCGAACGCGCTGATGGTGTCGCGGGCGCGGCCCGGCTCGGGGTCGTTGAAGACGAAGCAGCGGGTGTTGCTGACGCTGCCGCCCTCGGCCTGCGCCGTCGAGAAGATCAGCACCGGCCGCGGCTCCCCGTCCTTGGTGACGAAGTTCGCGCGGAAGTTGATGATCGGCGAGTCCTCGTCCCAGCGGGAGAGGAAGTCGTCGAGCAGGCCCTGGTCCTCGTAGATCTTGCGAATGTGGCCGCCGACGTACTCGGTCGGCGTCGCGGTGTAGTCGACCAGGGCGACGTCCGCGGGGTTGGCGTGCATGACGTTGCCGTTGACCCCGATCAGGTGGATCGCCACCGGCGCCACCTGGTAGAACTCGCGCATCACCGCTTCCTTGTCCTTGGCCGGGGCCAGGGACGGGTGGGCGCACTCGTCGACCGCGCGGATCCAGGCCGTGGCGTCGGACAGGGCCGCGTCCTCGGTGCTGGTGCTGGAGACCGGCAGCCGCTCGCCGAGCTCCGGGCGGCTCACCCAGTGGATGCGGGTGCCGGCGCCCTCTCCCGTCAGCACCGCGTTGACGCGGACCGTGCGGTCCTTCCCGGCGGCGCTGCGGAAGGTGACCGCGGCGTGCTCGATCCGGCCGTCCTTCTTCAGCCGCTCCAGCAGCCCGGCCAGGTCCTCGCCCGCACCGCCGGACAGGATCCGCTCGCCGAGGTGGGCGGTCTCGCCGCCCATGAGGACGGAGAGCGCCTTGTTGTGCAGGACGACGGCGCCGGAGCCGTCGGTGACCGCGATGCCCACCGAGCTGTTCCCGATGACGTCGATCAGCTGGTCGGTGGAGGGGATGGTGACGTTTTCAGCCGTCATTTCTGACTCCCAGGTCTTCTGAATTCGAATTCGGATGACGATTCACGATTCTGCTGATTGTCGCGGCTATTTCCTGCCGGCCGGACAGATGGTAATCATGTCCGCCGTCGAATGTAAACATTCCCAGAAAAGGGCCGCCGGTAAAGCGTTTCCATTCGAGCATTTCCGCGGGCCGGGCGAATGCGTCGGCACGCCCGCAGAACAGTGCGAGGGGCGCGCGGAGCCGCTGACCGGCGGTCCGGTGTTCCCGGCGCATCCGGAGGTCGTCCAGCAGGCGGGCGCCCTCGGCGTCGCCCTCCCGGTCCGCCGGCCGCTGTTCGCGGCGCAGGGCCGCGAACGCGTGGACCACCAGGGAACGGGGCGCGCTTCCCGGCTCGCGGGAGCCGGAGACGAGCAGTGTGGCGACTTCGGCCCCGCCGTCGGGCCGGGCTTCGAGCAGGGCCGTGAGCTCGTACGCGAACAGCGCTCCCAGGCTGTGGCCGAACACGTGGAGCCGCCGTCCGGGAAGCAGCGCGGCGAGTTCGCCGGCCCATCGGCCCACGGCGCCGTGCACGGAGGCGGGTGCCTCGTCGTGCGCCAGGCGGCCGCGGCCGGGTATTTCGCAGTGCACCGCCGGCAGCGTGGCCGGCAGCCGGGACCCTATCGGGAGGTACGGCGACGTGACGCTGCCGGCGGGCGGCAGGAAGACCACGACGTCGGCGGCCTCTTCGAGGCTCCCCTGCACGACATAGGCCCGTTCAGACATGGAGGAAGTTCTTCTCGATGCCCTTGAGGGTGCGGAAGGCATCGAGATCGACCTCGTTGGACTGGAGCATCGTGCCGCGCAGTTCCTCGACGTAGAGGACGAGCTCCACGAACTGCAGGGAATTGATGATCCGCGTCTCGATGATGTCGGTTTCCTGGTCCAGTTCCGTCAGGTCGGGATTGCGTTCGAGGATCCAGGAGCGCACATCTGTCCAGCTCGCCGGCATAAACCGCTCCTATTCTGTTCGACTGTCTGAAACCCGCGTACGGGATTACCGGCCCGCCCCGGCCGCCGCGTGCGTGGCGAAGGCGTTGAACGCCGCGATCCGGTCGGCCACTTCGGAGACGAGGGCGAGGTCGCCCGGGCCGAGCGGGCCCCGGCGGTGCGCCTCGCCCCGCACGAGGACGAGAAGGCCCCCGGGGACGCCCCGGTAGTCCAGCGAGAGGGCCACCGCCGAGTCGGCCCCCCACTCGCGCAGCAGCTCCAGGTGGGCCGGGTCCGTCTGCTTGGCCGTCCCCTCGTGCCCGCTGATCACGAGCTGGGGGCCGGGGCCCTTCAGGGCCAGGGCGCGTACGCCGTCCAGCGCCGCCGAGAACTCGGCCGGGGACTGGACGACGGGCCCGGGGTGCGTCGCGGGGGCGTCCAGCGAGACCGCCGAGGCCATGAAGGGGACGCACGCCTTGGCCGCCGCCGGTACGACGTCCGCCTCGCCGGCGGTGCCCCGCACGGTGGCGCTGATGTGGGCGAGGAATCCGAGGGACTCCTCGGCGGCCTTGCGCCCTGCGATGTACCGCAGCGCGGTCGTCCAATTCTCGGTCGAGTTTTCCGTGGTGTTTCCGGGCATAGTGGGCCCCTCGGAGAATTCGGTTCGGGTGGGGTTCGTGATTCGACGTTAACGGGTTTTCCCCGACCGGCGCAAGGATTTTCATCCCGGCCTTTTATCGAATCGGTGATTCACTTACCGCGCAGAATGGAGGCATGACTGTGCCGCATTGCCGCATTACTGCATTACTGCATTGCCGCGCATTACCGCGTGGCCGTGTTTCCTTTCCGGCGCAGCGGAGGACACGGACAGGGTGCGGGAACCGGCCGGCGTGCGGCCGGGGAGCGGCGCGGGCGAGCGCCGTGCGCAGGGGGAAGGGCGGGCGCGGAGCCGTCCGGGCGGGCCCCCAGGGGCCGCTCCGTGGCGCGCCGGCATGCCGCGGGCAGGCTGCCCGCGGGCGGATCAGGCGAAGTTCACGTCCGGGTCGAGCAGGCACAGTTGCCCGTCGGCCAGGTGCAGGCGGTCGTTGCTGTAGTTCAGCGCCGCCGAGCGCAGGTCGCGCAGGGACTTCTCCAGCCGGGTCGGCGAGTCCTGGAGGTAGCCGTGGCGCAGGCCGACGGCGTCGACGAGGTCGTTGACGGCCGCATGGCACTCCTCGGCGGCGGTGATCTTGAGGTTGTTCAGCAGCAGCTGGATGCCCGGAGCGGACAGGTCCGTCTCCCCCGCCACCAGCTCCTGCGTGCGCCGCAGCAGGGCGTGGACGCCGTCCAGCCGCTGCCGGGACCGGGACAGCCGGGTCAGGAACAGCTCGGAGCCGAGGTCGAACCGTTTGCGGGCCTTGGGGTCGCGCAGCAGGTGCAGGACGCGGGACAGCGCCCCGCAGGCCGTTCCCAGCCAGGCCGCCGACCAGCCGAGGTGGGCCAGCGGGCCGAACACGCCCTGGGCGATCCGGTGGAAGCCGCCGTGCTCGCCGAGCACCTGGTGGGCGGGGACGGAGCCGGTGAGCGTCAGCGGAAGGCTGTGGCTGGCGCGCATGCCCATCGGGCACCACTGCCCGGCGCTCTCCACGCGCAGTTGCCGGCGGTGGGCGTAGACCAGGGAGACGTGGTGGTCCGCGGTGGCCTCGGGGCTGCGCATCGTGATGAGGAAGCCGTCCGCCATGGTGCCGCCGGTCACGATCGGCGCGGTCCGGTCGATCTCCAGGGTCCCGCCGGCCTCGCGCAGCGGGGCGTACGACCTGAACAGGTGCCCGCCCTTGCCGGGTTCGGTGGTGACCGAGGCCAGGTAGAGGTCCCCGGACGCCAGCAGGGGCAGCAGTTCCTCGCGCAGGGGCGACTGCGCGTAGCGCACGATCGCCTCCGACTGCTGGCAGTGCATCGCGAAGATCATCGCCACCGACATGTCGGTGCGCCCGAGGATCATGCTGACGTCGACGAGGTCGGCGACCGTGCCGCCGAGGCCCCCGTCGGCGGCGGGCACGAGGAGGCCGAGCAGCCCGGTGCGGCGCATCTCCGCGAGCGCCTGCTCGGGGAAGACCGCGTCGCGTTCGGTACGGGCGAGATCCTGTTCGGCGACGCGGGCCACCGCCGCGGCCCGTTCCGCCAGGCTCGGTGTGCCGCCCGCCGGCCCGCCGCCGTCCGCGAGGGCCTTCGTCTTCTTCACGGCTGCCGTGGTCATGGCGCCTCTTTCCGGGGAGTGGCGGCGGCCGCCTGCAGCGACCGGTGGTCGGTCTTTCCGTTGGGCGTGAGGGGCAGTGCGTCCCACTCCCGCCAGCGCCGCGGCACCATCGGCCGCGGCAGGGCCGCGCCCAGGGCCTCCTCCAGCGCCTCCGGCGACGCCGGGCCGCGCAGGCAGTAGTGGGCGACCAGTTCGGCGAGGTCGCCCTCGCCGGACACCGTGACGGCGCACTGGTCGACGGCCGGGTGCCGGCTCAGGACGGCTTCGATCTCGTCGAGCTCCATGCGCACGCCGGCGACCTTCACCTGCCGGTCGTTGCGGCCGAGGTAGTGCACGAGCCCCTCGTCGAAGCGCGCCAGGTCGCCGGTGCGGTAGAGCCGCCCGGTCGCCGAGGCCGGGTCGAAGGGGTCGCGGAAGAACGCGCGGCCGGTGGTGCCGGGGTCGTTGAGGTAGCCGAGCCCCACGCCGGTCCCGCCGACGAACAGCTCGCCGCTCTCCCCCGGTTCGGCCGCCCGCCATGTGTCGTCCGCGCCGCGCACCAGCAGGTAGAGCGCGGTGTTGAGGACGGGCGAGCCGACCGGGAGGCGGGGGCGGGCGAGGTCGGCGGAGGTCACCAGGTGGTGGGTGACGTCGTCGGAGCACTCGGTGGGCCCGTAGGCGTTGACCACGGCCACGTGCGGGAGGCCGTCGAGGACCCGCGCCGCCACGGCGGGGTGGAGCTCCTCGCCGGTGGACAGCAGCCAACGCAGCCGCTGCAGCAGTCCGCCGCCCAGGCGCTGCGCCTCGTCAACGAGCCAGCCGACGACGGTGGGGACGAGTTCGACGACCGTCACGCCCGCGGTGTCCAGGGTGCCGACGAGCCATCGCGGGAAGCGCATGGCGCTGTCGTCGACGACCACGAGCCGCCCGCCCGCCAGCAGCGGGCAGAGCATCTGCCAGATCGAGATGTCGAACACCAGCGGGGCCGTGAAGGCCACCACGTCGTCGGGGCCCAGGGACAGGTCGGCGACCTTGGCCCAGAGGTGATTGAGCATGCCCTGGTGCTCGACCGTGGCGCCCTTGGGGCGGCCGGTGGTCCCCGAGGTGAAGATGGTGTAGCGGGTTTCGCGGGAGCGGTCGGCGGTGTTCCGGGGCAGCGGCGCGACGGACCCCGGTGCGCCCTCGGC
>NZ_JBAMDC010000144.1:0-15158 GCF_036961605.1 Streptomyces sp. KLMMK | reverse complement strand
GCTCTCCGCACATGAGCAACACCTCTGCCCCCGCCTCCGTACCCGCTGCCGCATCCCCCGTCACCGTTCTCGGACTGGGCGCCATGGGACAGGCCCTGGCCACCGCCTTCCTCACGGCGGGCCACCCCGTCACCGTCTGGAACCGCACCCCGGACAAGGCCGGCCCGCTCGTGGCCCTGGGCGCCGTCCGGGCCGATGACGTCACGGCCGCGGTCACCGCGGGCCCGCTGGTGATCGCCTGCATCCTGGACTACGCCTCGGTGTACGAGACGCTGGCCCCGGCCACCGGGGCGCTCGCGGGCCGCACCCTGGTCAACCTCACCACCGGCACCCCCGCCGAGGCCCGCAAGGCGGCGGAGTGGGCGGCCTCGCACGGGTTCGCGTACCTCGACGGCGGGATCATGGCCGTGCCTCCGGGCATCGGTACGGAGCAGGCGTTCGTCCTCTACAGCGGCGAGCGGGAGGTCTTCGACGCCCACCGCGAGGCGCTGGAGCGCCTGGGCGCCGCGCACTTCGCGGGCGCCGAACCGGGCCTGGCCGCCCTGCTGGACATCGCCCTGCTCAGCGGGATGTACGGGCTCTTCTCGGGCGTCTTCCACGCCCTGGCGCTGGCGGATTCGGCGAACGTGCCGGCGGCGGAGTTCGTACCGCTGCTGAGCTCGTGGATCGGCGCCATGGCGACGGCTGTTCCGCACATGGCGCACCAGGTCGAGACGGGCGACTACGCCGACGGCGTCGTGTCGAACATCGGCATGCAGGCCGCAGCCTTCGGTAATCTGCTGCGGGCGTCCGAGGAGCAGGGCGTCCGGCCCGACCTGTTCACGGCCCTCCACTCCCTGATGCAGGAGCGCGTGGCCGGCGGGCACGGCGCGGAGGACCTGACGGGCGTCGTGGAGCTGCTCAGGAACCGTGCCTGACACAGGCCGGATGCGGGTCAGCCCTTGACCGCGCCGCCGAGGGCGAATCCGCCGCCGAGGCGGCGCGAGATCAGGGCGTACAGCAGGATCACCGGCGTCGAATACAGGATCGAGAACGCGGCGAGCTGCCCGTAGGCGACCTGCCCGAAGTCGCCGAAGAACGTGAAGATGCTGACGGACGCCGGGAGCTGCTCGGGGGAGAGCAGCAGCATGAACGGGACGAAGAAGTTGCCCCACATCATGATGAAGCTGTAGATCGTCACGACTCCGGCGCCCGGGCCCATCAGGGGCAGGACCACCCGCACCAGCGCCTGTAGCCGGCTCGCCCCGTCCGTCCAGGCCGCCTCCTCCAGGACGGCCGGTACGCCGTCCATGAAGTTCTTCATCAGCCAGATGGCGAAGGGGAGTTGGGCGGTGGCCATGAAGAGGGCGGTGCCGTGGAGGGTGTCGACGAGGTCGACGCGGACGAAGAGGCCGTAGACGGGGACCATCACTGCCGTGATGGGCAGGCAGGTCGTGAAGAGCACGCCCAGCAGGTAGGGGCGGGTCAGCCGGGAGCGGAAGCGCGAGAGCGGGTAGGCGGCGAGGGTCGCGCAGGCGACCGTGACGAGGGTGGCGGAGCCGCACAGGAGCAGGCTGTTGAGTACGGGCGTGAAGGTGATCTCGTCCGTGAGCACGGCGGAGAAGTTCTCCGCCGTCGGCCGCCCGGGCGCCTTGACGGCGAGCCCGGCCTCGGCGTCGACGGAGGCGAGCAGCAGCCAGACCAGGGGCACGCAGAACCCGGCGACGACGGCGAGCAGCGCCGCGTCGGCGGCCAGGCGCTGACGGGTGCGGCGGGCGGGGAGCGGGCGCATGGCACCTCCGGGCGGGGCGGGGGAGTGCGGACCTCTCAGGTCCTGGATTCCCTGCGGCCCCGCCGCCTAGGCGCCCGGCGCCGGCTCCAGTCGCCACCACTGGCCCGGGCTGTCCGTGTCCTCGCCCTGCCGGACGTTGGCGCCGGGCTCCGTGGAGGCGTCGGCGACCTCCAGGAGCAGGCCACTGATGTGGGCGACGAGGGTGACGGTGCCGGGGGCGTCGAGGTGCTGTTCGATGAGCCATTCCTGGGCGCCGTAGTTGTTGGCCTTCCACTGCTGGACGTTGGCGCCGTTCTCCACGCTCGCGTTCGCGACGTCGAGCCGCTTGCCGCTGGCGGCGTTCACGAAGTGGTGCAGGCCGCTGCCCTCGTGGACGGGGCTCACGTGCCATAGTTGCGCGGCGCTGCCGTCCTCCTGGCCCTGGCGGACGTTGGCGCCGCTGCCCTTGCGGCCGCCCTCGACCTCCAGCAGCAGGCCGCTGCCGGTGTTGCGTACGCGGAACGTGCCTTCCATGACCCCAGCCGTAGTCGATCAAGTGTTCGAGATCTGATCGTAATGCGCACCGGGTGCCCGGCGGCGGGAAAGATATTGAACTTTTTACCTGAGCATGACTATATGTGGGGTCGCTCCCGAATCCAGTTCAGAGGAAACCCATTCATGCGCCGCTCCACCGTCCGCCGTACCGCTCTCGCCGCCTCCGCGATGTCGCTGGCCCTGCTCGTGAGCGCCTGCGGTTCGGACAAGTCCGAGGGGAAGAAGGACGAGCCCAAGGGCAAGGCGTCCGCCAGCGCCCCCGCCGCCGGCAAGGCCGCTTCGGCGGAAGAGCTGGGGAAGCTGATCCTGGCCGAGGGTGACGTCCCGGGCCACAAGGTCGCCGAGGCCACCGCGGCCGACCTCGCCACGGCCAAGAGCGTCACCAGCGACAAGGCCGAGTGCAAGCCGCTGGTCGACGCGATGAGCCTGCGCTCCGGCGGTGCGCCCTCCGCGCTCGTCATCCGCAAGGTCATGGCGATGCCGAAGTCCCCCGCCCCGGACGCCGCCCCCGAGGAGAAGATGAAGGCCGGCCTCGGCGCCCTGAGCGGCACGATCACGTCCGACACCCTGGGCGCGTACGGCGACGCCAAGGCGGCCGGCGACGTCATCGCGGCGCTGAAGAAGTCCGGTGCGGACTGCGCCGGCGGCTTCAACCTCGTCGCGGGCTCCGACAAGACGAAGTTCACGAAGGTCGCGCCCGCCGACTTCGCCGCGGGCGGCGACGAGGCGGTCTCCTTCACGCTCAACCTGGACGCCGAGGGCACGACCGGCACGACCCACCTGATCGCCGTCCGCAAGGGCAGCACGGTCGCCACCTTCTACGCCCTGAGCCTCGCCGGCCAGGCGGAGCTGCCGAAGGCCGTCGTCGAGGGCCAGGTCAAGAAGCTCGGCTGAGCCGGGCCCCGGTGAGGCGGATGCGGGAGGGGGCGGACCCCGGAGGGCACACGGAGCCCTCCGGGGCTTCAGATCTCCTCCCGCATCAGCCGTAGGTACACCACCGAGAACAACGCCCCCACCAGCAGCAGAAGCAGCGCCACCGCCGTCCCGTAGCCGATCAGCGACTTCAGGAACGCCTGGTCGTACATGAAGACCGGGAGCGTCCGGCTCCTGTCGCCCGGGCCGCCGCGCGTCATGGCCCAGATCAGGCCGAAGACGGACAGCGTCTGGAGGGTATTGAGCATGAGGTTGGTGGCGATGGAGCGGCGGATCATCGGCAGCGTGACGTGCCACAGGCGCCGCGCGCCGCTCGCGCCGTCCACCTCCGCCGCCTCGGTGATCTCCTGCGGGATCTCCGCGAGCGCGGCGGAGTAGACCAGCATGGAGAAGGCCGTGCCGCGCCACACGTTGGCGAAGGAGACGGCCAGGATCGGCAGGGTGAACAGCCAGTTCTGCGGGGGCAGGTGGAGCTGCTCCAGGATCGCGTTGAGCGTGCCCCGCCGGCTGAAGAACGTGTAGAGCAGGAAGCCGGCCACGATCTCCGGCAGCACCCACGCGGCGATCACGACCGCACCCGTGAGCGTCCGTACGGGCCGGGAAGCGCGCCGCATGAGGCCCGCGAGGGCGAGGCCCAGGCTGTTCTGGCCGACGATCGACGACAGCACGGTGAAGACGAGCGTCAGCACCACCGCGTGGCGGAAGCCCTCGTCGGCGAAGGCCCGGCGGAAGTTGGCGAAGCCGACGAACGAGGCGGACGCCTGACCGGTCAGCTGTGTGTCGGTGAAGGCGACGGCCACACAGTAGGCGACGGGCCCGGCGAGGAAGAGCAGCAGGAGGACGCTGGCGGGCGCGACCGGAAGCCAGCGCAGCGCCCGCCGGCCCCGCGCCCCGGCCGTCCCGCTCACCGCGCCCGTTCCCGCGCCGTCACTCCCGCCCCGCCGGCGACCGCCTTCAGCTCCTCGTCGTAGCGCCCCGCGGCCCGCTGCACGGAGGCGTCGCCCGTCGTCACCGCCTCCATCGCGTCCCGGATGGCGCTGGAGACCTGCGGGTAGACCGGCAGCGCCGGCCTGTAGTGGGTGAACTTCACCAGGGCGGTGAAGAAGTCGACGCCGGGCATCGACGTCAAGTACTTGCGCGAGGCCGCCACGTCGTCCCGTACGGCGATCTGCGCGTCGCGCACCGTCCACTCGGTGGCGTTGTCCGTCGTCTGCAAGGTCTCGATCACCTGCCAGGCCAGGTCCGCCTTGCCGGACTTGGCGCTGACGGACCACGTCCAGCCGCCGGACAGGCTGACTGCCCCGGGCTCCGCCCCGTTCTGCGTGGGGAAGGGCGCCCGGCCCATCACCGAGGTCCACCCGGGCCAGGGCCTGGAGCCGCCGGGCTGCCAGTACTTGCCGAGCCAGGAGCCGTCGAGGGCGATCGCGAGCTTGCCGGAGGGCAGCCAGTCGGTGGCGACGCGGTTGTCGACGTTGGGGTCGAGCGCGTCGGCCGGGTCCGGGCCGAGCTTGTCGGCGAAGACGGTCCGGACGAACTCCAGCGCGTCGCGGAACCCCCGGCTCCCGGAGACCCACTTGCGCACCGCCGGGTCGTACAGCGGGTCCCTGCCCGTCCCGTACAGGAGCATCTCGAAGCCCTGCATGGTGGCGGCCTCGCCCGGCGCCTTGCCCGTGTACACGTTGAGCGGAGTGACCCCGGGGACCTTCTCCTTGACGGTGCGGGCCGCGTCCAGCACGTCCTTCCAGGTGCGCGGGTGCCAGTCGGCGGGCAGCCCGGCCCGCGCGAAGACCTCCTTGTTGAACCACAGGCCGCGGGTTTCCGTGCCGTCCGGCACCCCGTACGTCTTCCCGTCCTCGCCCTTCGCCGCCGCCTTCGCGGCCGGGGCGAACCGGCCCCAGTCCTTCCATCCGGCCAGCTTGTCGTCCAGCGGGCGCAGATACCCCGCCTTTATATCGGAGTTGATGACGAACGTGTCCTCGCGGACGATGTCCGGCGCGGTCTTCGGCGACCGCATCATCTGCTGCAGCTTGGCGTAGTAGTCGGCCGCGGCGGCCTGCACGGGCACCAGCTGGAGCTTCTTGCCCTCGTGCGCGCGCTCGAACTGTCTCTTGATCCCGGCCAGGTAGTCGTCCATGATCCGGACGTTGTTGTCGGTGGTGCGCTGGTAGGCGATCTTCACGGTGTCCGGATCGCCGCCGGACCCCCCGCCGCACGCGGTGAGGGAGGCCGCGGCGAGGGCCGCGGCGCAGAGCAGCACGGGAGCGGTGGGGCGCACGGGCGACCTCCTGGGGGCGGGCCTCGGCGCCCGGGACGGGGCCTCGGCGGGCTGCGCCTTCCTGAGGTCGTACGTTCCCGCTCCGTGCTGCCTGCACGCGTCGTGGCGGCGTCTGCTCGCGCGTCACCCCGGTCGTCCCGGCCTTCCCGGTCCCCGCGGGGGCCCGGCCGGGTCGGGGCCGGATCAGGGCCGGCTCTGCCAGTGGTAGCGCAGTTCGGGGCGGCCGATCTGGCCGTAGCGGGGCGTACGGGCCGCCCGGCCCGCCGCCACGAGGTGTTCGAGGTAACGGCGCGCGGTGATCCGGGAGATGCCCACGGACGCCGCCGCCGTGCCCGAGGACAGGCCCTCGTCCCCCGCGGACCGCAGGGCGTCGGTGATCGACCGGAGGGTGGAGGGGCTCAGCCCCTTGGGCAGCGCGGCGGGCTGGGGGGCGCGCAGCGCGGCGAACGCGCGGTCCACCTCCTCCTGCCCGCTGGCCTCGCCCGCGACCGAGCGGAACTCGGCGTAGCGCGCGAGCCGGTCCCGGAGCGTGGCGAAGGTGAACGGCTTCAGGACGTACTGCACGACGCCGAGGGAGACCCCTTCGCGGACGACCGTCAGATCGCGCGCCGACGTGACGGCGATGACGTCGGCGGTGTGCCCGGCGGTGCGCAGCGAACGCAGCAGCTGCAGGCCGTGCCCGTCGGGGAGGAAGAGGTCGAGCAGCAGCAGGTCGACGGGGGTCCGCTTGAGGAAGTGCGAGGCGTCGCCCAGGGAGTGGGCGATCCCGGCCACCGTGAAGCCGGGCACGCGGCCGGCGTAGAGGGCGTGGGCGTCGGCGGCCACGGGGTCGTCCTCGACGACGAGGACACGGATGGGCCGGGGGGCGGCGGGTCTGCTCATGAGGGCACTCCGGTCCGTGGGGCGGGCGTTGCGGGCGACGGGGATGACGGGGATGACGGGGATGGCGGGGATGACGGGGATGACGGGGATGACGGGGATGACGGGGATGACAGGGGTGATGAGGGTGACGGGGGCGTGGCGGGCGCAGGCGTCTCCGCGGGCCGGGCCGCGGCCACGCGCAGGGGGAGCCGGACGGTGAACTCCGCGCCGCCGCCCGGTGCGCCGGTGACGGAGACCGTACCCCCGTTGCGGTGCACGGCCTGCCGGACGAGCGCGAGGCCGAGGCCGCGGCCGTGCGGCGCGCTGCCGGGCGACTTGGTCGACCAGCCGCGCCGGAACACCTCCTCCATCGCCTCGGGCGCCACTCCCGCCCCGGTGTCCCCGACGCGCAGCAGCAGGTCGCCGGCGTCGGCGCGCAGGGTGACGGTGACCTGCGCGTGCCGGACCTCCGCCACGCTGCGGTTGGCCTCCTCGGCGGCGGCGTCCACCGCGTTGTCGACCAGGTTGCCCAGGACGGTGACGAGGTCGCGGGCCGGCAGGTGGTCCGGCAGCAGGCCGTCGTCGACGTGCGTGTCGGGGGTCAGGACGAGCTCCACGCCGCGCTCGTTGGCCTGCGCGGCCTTGCCGAGCAGCAGGGCCGCGAGGACGGGCTCCGCGACGGCGCCGACCACCTCGTCGGTCAGGGCCTGGGCGAGCTCCAGCTCGGCGGTGACGAACTCCACGGCCTCGTCCGCGCGCCCCAGCTCGATCAGCGAGACCACCGCGTGCAGCCGGTTGGCCGCCTCGTGCGCCTGCGAGCGCAGGGCCTCCGCGAAGCCGCGCACGGAGTCCAGCTCGCCGGAGAGCGCCTGGAGTTCGGTATGGTCGCGCAGGGTCACGACGGTGCCGTGGCGCTCGCCCCCGGAGACCGGCGAGGTGTTGAGGACGACGATGCGGTCGGCGGTCGCGTGGACCTCGTCGACGCGCGGCCCGGGGGCCAGCAGGGCGTCCGTGAGGGCGGGCGGCAGGCCGAGGGCGTCGACCCGGCGGCCGATCACCTCCCCGGTGAGGCCGAGGAGTTCACGCCCGCCGTCGTTGATGAGGGCGATGCGGTGCTGCCCGTCGAGCATCAGCAGCCCCTCGCGCACCGCGTGGAGCGTGGCCTCGTGGTAGTCGTGCATCCGGCTCAGCTCGGTGGCGTTCATGCCGTGGGTGTGGCGGCGCAGCCGGGCGTTGAGCAGGTACGTCCCCGCCCCGCCCAGGGCGAGCGCGCCCAGGGCCACACCCAGCAGGGCCAGCAGCTGGCGGCGTATCTCGGCGCTGATCGCGTCCACAGTGATGCCCGCGCTCACCAGCCCGGTGACCCGGTCGCCGTCCATGACGGGCACCACCACGCGGACCGACGGCCCGAGCGTGCCCGTGTACGTCTCCGAGAAGATCCGGCCCTCCAGGGCGGGCCCGGTGTGGCCCAGGAAGCGCTCGCCTATGCGCTCCGGGTCCGGGTGCGTCCAGCGGATGCCGTCCGGGCTCATGATCGTCACGAAGCCGACGCCGGTGCCGGTGCGCACGCGCTCGGCGTACGCCTGGAGGACGAACGGCGGGTCGGCCGAGCGCACCGCGTCCCGCACCGACGCGGAGGCGGCCACGGCGACCGCCGCCGCGGTCACCTCGCGCCGCGCCGCCTCCTCGGCCTGGCCGCGGTCCGCGACGTACGCGAAGGCCGCGCAGCCGGCCACCACGAAGGCGACCAGCACGATCTGCATCGCGAAGAGCTGGCCGGCCAGGCTGCGGGGGCGGCGGATGCGGGGTCTGCGCATGGCGGACAGTGTGCACCGGGCCACGCCCGTGAACGTAATGCACATAAGGGTGACCACGGTCACAGAGCCGTGCATAGTCACCGGAGCCCCACTCGTCGGGAGAGCGGGGCGCCCCCAGACTGTTGCCCTGCACCCGCCCTGCATCCGTTCGCACTCGCTTGCGTCCGCCTGCCCGCCGGGACCGATGCAGTGCGCCCAGAGCCGCGACGACGAGGAGACCCCGTGACGGCACAGGCAGCACCAAAGGCCGCGAAGCCGCCCCGGCGGCCGGACCGGACCCACTACCTCTACCTGGCCGTGATCGCGGCCGTGCTCGCCGGCATCGCCGTCGGCTTCGCGGCGCCGGGCGTCGCGGTCGAGCTCAAGCCGCTCGGCACCGGCTTCGTGAACCTGATCAAGATGATGATCTCGCCGGTCATCTTCTGCACGATCGTGCTGGGCATCGGCTCCGTGCGGAAGGCCGCGAAGGTCGGCGCGGTCGGCGGCCTCGCCCTCGGCTACTTCATGGTCATGTCCACCGTCGCGCTGGCCATCGGCCTCGTGGTGGGCAACCTCCTGGAGCCCGGCAGCGGGCTGCACCTGACGGACGCGGTGCGCCACGCGGGCGAGGCGCAGGCCAAGGGCGGGGGCGAGTCCACGACGCAGTTCCTGCTCGGCATCATCCCGACCACCATGGTCTCCGCCTTCACCGGCGGCCAGGTGCTGCAGACCCTGCTCGTCGCCCTCCTCGCGGGCTTCGCCCTGCAGGCTATGGGCACGGCGGGCGAGCCCGTCCTGCGCGGCATCGGACACATCCAGACGCTGGTCTTCCGCATCCTCGCCATGATCATGTGGGCGGCCCCCGTGGGCGCCTTCGGCGCCATCGCGGCGGTCGTCGGCGCCACGGGCACCGACGCCCTGAAGTCCCTCGCCGTCATCATGATCGGCTTCTACGTCACCTGCGTGCTCTTCGTCATCGTGGTGCTGGGCACGCTCCTGCGGCTGGTGGCCGGGGTGAACATCTTCACGCTGCTGAAGTACCTGGGCCGCGAGTTCCTGCTGATCCTGTCGACGTCGTCGTCGGAGTCCGCCCTGCCGCGCCTGATCGCCAAGATGGAACACCTGGGCGTCAGCAAGCCCGTCGTCGGCATCACCGTGCCCACCGGCTACTCCTTCAACCTCGACGGCACGGCCATCTACCTGACGATGTCGTCGCTGTTCATCGCGGAGGCGATGGGCGAACCGCTGGCGCTCGGCCAGCAGATCTCACTGCTCCTGTTCATGATCGTCGCGTCCAAGGGGGCGGCCGGCGTCACCGGCGCGGGCCTCGCCACGCTCGCGGGCGGCCTTCAGTCCCACCGCCCCGAACTCGTCGACGGCGTCGGCCTGATCGTCGGCATCGACCGCTTCATGAGCGAAGCGCGGGCCCTGACGAACTTCGCGGGCAACGCGGTGGCGACGGTCCTCGTCGGCACGTGGACCAAGGAGATCGACAAGGAGCGGGTGGGCGAAGTGCTCGCCGGGCGGATCCCGTTCGACGAGACGACGCTCAGCGGCGACGGTCACGGGCACGGGGGCGGGGACGGCCATGAGGGCGGGGGAACGCTGCCGGAGCCGAAGGAGCCGGCGGGGGTGCCGGCTTGATGGTCGGGCGGCCTGGCGGTTCGGTGGCCTGGGCGCCTGGGCGCCTGGGCGCCTGGGCGCCTGGGCGCCTGAGGGCCTGAGGGCCTGAGAGGCTGACGGTTTGAGGGACTGACTGACGGCCCGGGGGTGTCAGACCCCTGTGCCAGGCTGCGAGGCATGGAGACGACTCCGCAACTGCAGCTGACGATCGACTGCGCCGACCCGAAGCGGATGGTGGCCTTCTGGACGGAGGCGCTGGGGTACGTCCCCGAGCCCCCGCCGGAAGGCCACGCCACGTGGCGGGACTACTGGACGGCCACGGGCGTCCCGGAGGAGGAACTGACCGGCGGCGCCGGGGAAACCCCGGAGTCCATCACCGACCCGGCGGGCCGCGGGCCACGCGTGTGGTTCCAGCAGGTCCCGGAACCGAAGACCGTCAAGAACCGCGTCCACCTGGACCTGAAGGTGGGCGGGGGCCGTACGGCCCCGCTCGCCCTCCGCACGGAACGGATCACCGCGACGGTGGACCGCCTCACGGCGGCGGGCGCGACGGTGCTCCGCGTGATGGACGAGCCGCAGATGGACTACTACGGAGTCGTCCTCCAAGACCCGGAGGGCAACGAGTTCTGCGTGGCGTGAACGGGGGCCGGGGCGGGACGACGGCGGCTGGGACGTGACCCCCCAGCCCCCTCCCCCCTCTCCCCCCGACGGCGCTCAGAGCATTCAGGGGGGCGTGCGGGTGCATGGGGCGGGGCGGTGCTGGACTTGGGCTCGTGGGTGACGGACGCTGCCGTTCGCATGAGCGTCTCTCGTGTGCCAGGGGGATATGTGTACAACATTCTCTACGGCAGCTCCCGTATCACTCTCACCTCCGGCAGCGGTACCCGGCTCGAGCGTTCGGAGTCGCTTCTGCGCGACCCCCGTCTACGTCATCAGGGGTCCGGGCCCGCTGCCGCCGCGCCCCTTCTCCTCGGGCGGGAGCAGGAACTGGCCGACGCCTGGAGGGAGGTCCTGGCCGGGCGGCCCGTGGAGTTCCACGGTCCCTGCGGGCTCGGGAAGACCACTCTGCTGCGGAGCATCGCCGGAAGCGGCGGGCGCCGCAGCGCGTTCGTGCGCGTGGCCGGGAATCCGCTGGAGGACGTACTCCAGCTGCTCGTGGACGCCCTGTACCTGCCCGCGGGACGGGAGCCGGTGAAGTACCCCCGGCCGGTCTGCGAGCGGCTCGTCAACCACCCCCGGCCGCTGATCGTGCTGGACGAGGTGCCGCCCGGTTCGCGGATCCCGCGTCAGCTGTCGGCCGCCCTGCCCGACTGTGTGCTGCTGGTGGGTTCGGAGCGCCCCGTGCTGAGCGGATCGGGGATGTCCCTGCTCCTGGCGGGGCTGCCGCCGGACCCCGCCCTCGACCTCTTCACCCGCTCGCTGGGCCGCCCCCTGCCCGACGCGGAACTTCCCCCCGTCCGGCGGCTGCTGGAGGCCGTACGGTTCCGGCCGCTGCACATCCGGCAGGCCGCTGCGCTGGTGCGGGCCGGGCATCCGGTCGAGACGCTGACCCGGGCGGCCGCGCGGGATCCGCGGGAGCTGGACCGGCTGAGCGCGGGGTCGCTGTCCGGGCCCGAGCGGGAGGCCCTGGTGGTCTTGGCGCTCGCGGCCGGAACCCTGGTGCCGGGGAACTGGGTGTCGGCCGTCGGCGACATCGCCTACGCCGTGCAGTCCCTGGTCTCCCTGCACGAGCGCGGGCTCGTCGAGCGGCCGGAAGAGGACCGGTTCGGGCTGCCGGTGTGCCTGAAGGAGAGCCTGCGGGGGCTGTCGCTCGGTGCGGTCTCGTTGAGCGCGGGCGTCAACGGGCTCGCCGACTGGCTGGACGGCGCGGTGCGCGGCGACGTGCACGGGCTCACGGACGCGCTCGAAGGAGTGGAAGGCGTCGTCGGACTGCTCGGCGTCGCGTTCGAGCAGGGCGAATGGCGGGCCGCGGTCCGGCTGGCGAAGATCGCCGAAGCCGCGTTGTTCGTCGTCCTGCGGTGGCAGCAGTGGAAGGACGTCCTGGAGAAGGGCGAGGAGGCCGCCAGGAGGATCGGCGACCGGGCGTCGGAGGCGCTGTTCGCCCACCAACTGGGCACCGTGGCCTACGTCGAGGACCGCCCCGCGGACGCACAAGTCCTGCTGCGTCACGCGCTACGGCTGCGGGAGGACCTCGGCGACGCCGCGGGGGCCGCGCTGACCAGCGCGAACCTGGAGTACGTGACGCCGTCCGGGGCCGTCCCGGGCGACGGCCCCGGGCCGACCCCGCGCGGCTGGGTCCGGCGGGCGGTGCTGTGGGCCGCCGGGCTGCTGGCCGCCGTCGTGGCGATCGTTGCGGCCCGGGAAGCGGTCCACGAGGAGCCTCCGGGTCCGGCTCCCGGTCCGGCTCCGGGGCCCTCGGCGCCCGGGGGCAGTGCCGGTCCGGCCACCGGCGGTCAGGTCACCCGTGATCCGGCCACCGGCGGTCCGGTCACCCGCGGTCCGGCGAGCAGCGGCCTGACCGGCGCGGCGAGTCACACGTGGGGCGGCGCCAGTCCTGGCCCCAGCCTCAGCCCTGGCGCCAGTCGCAGCCCGGCTCGTACGAGTCCTTCCCCTTCACCCAGTCCGAGCGGTACGGCGGCGAGCCCCTCCCCGCGGCCGAGCCCGCCCCGTACGAGCCCGCCCCGTACGAGCCCGACCCCTTCCCCGTCCCTCTCCCCGTCCCCGTCTCCCAGCCGTACGACGCGGAGTCCGTCCCCCTCCCCGTCCCCGAGGCCTTCCACGGACCGTCCGTGGCCGAGCCACAGCCACGACGACGAGCTCTGGTGACGCTGCCGCCCCGCCTCTAAGCCGGCACCAGCCCCGCCACCAGCTCAGTCGCCTCCTCCGCCGGTACCCCCGCCGCAGTGAGCGCGGTGACCGCCGCCGAGCGGCCGGCCTCCGCCGGGCTCAGGACGCCTTCGTTGACCGCCTGGAGCAGGCCGAAGAGGATCTGCTCGCGGATGTAGGCCAGGGCGATGGCCGGCAGCGGGGAGGCGAAGCGGCCCTCGTCCAGGCCGCGTTGGAGCATGGCCGCGCACTCGCGGCGCACCGGCTCCAGGCGGCGGTGGATGCCTTCGACGGTGACGCTGCGCTGGGCCAGGGAGATCAGCAGGCGGTAGCCGTCGGCGATCTCCCAGGCGGCGAGCATGGAGCGGGCCAGGGCCTTGGCGGGGTCGTCGACGTCGCGCAGGGCTTCGGCCTGGGCGAGTTCCACGGCGTTCGCGGCGTCGTCGACGAGGGCGCTCATCAGCGCCTCGCGGCTGGGGAAGTGGCCGTAGACCGTGCGCCGGACGACTCCTGCCGCGCGGGCGATCTGGTCCATGCTCGCGTCCGGGTCGCGCAGCAGCTCCGTGAGCGCGATGTCCATGATGCGGCGGCGATTGGCGTCCGCTCTGCCGGCCATTGGTCTCTTCTCTGTCCGTGGAGTCCGTGCGTCGGATCTCTGCATCGGATCTCTGCATCGGATCTCTGTGTCGGGATCTCTGCGTCGGATCTCTGCATCGAGTCTCTGCCGAGGAGGGGGCTTCGGGCGCAGCCTCCGTGGCCGACATCCTGCACCTCATTTTGCACCGGGCGACGCCGTCCCGTAACTTGCACACTGCTGTGTAATTGCACAACGATGTGCAAGATCTGTGCGGGAGCTCTGCAAGAGCTTTGCGAGAGAGGAAGGGGTGACCGATGGGCCTCGCGATGTCGACACCGGTCGACGAGATGGACGGTCCGTACAAGAGGCGCTGGGCCGCACTGGGCGTGCTCTGCATCAGCCTGCTGATCATCGTCATGGCCAACACGTCCCTGACGGTCGCCGCCCCCGACATGGTCCAGGAGCTCGGCCTGGGCAGTTCCGACCTGCAGTGGGTCATCGACGGCTACACCGTCCCGTACGCCGCGCTGATGCTGATCCTCGGCGCCGTCGGCGACAAGTACAGCCGCCGAGGAGCGCTCCTTCTCGGCCTTCTCGTCTTCGGCGCGGCCTCCGTCGCCGGCTCGATGGCCGACAGCTCGGCCGGCGTCATCGCGTCCCGTGCCGTCATGGGCGTCGGCGCGGCCATGATCATGCCGGCCACGCTGTCGCTGCTCGCCGCGACCTTCCCGCGCGAGGAGCGCGCCAAGGCCATCACCATCTGGACGGCCACCGCCGGCCTCGCCATCGCCGTCGGCCCGCTCGTGGCCGGTGCGCTGCTGGAGGACCACGGCTGGGCCTCCACCTTCCTCATCAACGTGCCGATCGCCTTCCTCGGCATCATCGGCGCGCTGGCGCTCGTCCCGCCGTCCAAGGCGACGCGGCCGGGCGAGGAAGCGGCCAGGATCGACTACATCGGCGGCCTGCTGTCCGTCGTGTGGGTCGGCTCGCTCATCTACATGATCATCGAGGGCCCGCACTTCGGCTGGGGTGCCAAGGCGATCGCCGCCGCGGTCATCGCCGGCGTCGGCCTGGTCCTCTTCGTCCTCTGGGAGCTGCGCCACCCGCACCCGGTCCTGGACGTCCGCCGCTTCGCCCGGCGCGCCTTCGCCGGCTCGACCATGGCCGTCGCGCTGTTCTTCCTCGCGGTCTTCGGCGCGTTCTACTACCTCACCCAGCACCTGCAGTTCGTCCTCGGCTACTCGCCGCTGGACACCGGCGTGCGGATGCTGCCGCTGGCCGGCGCGGTGTTCGTGGGCGGTGCGCTGACCGCGGTCCTCACCCCCAAGGTGGGCATGAAGGTCACCGTGACGTGCGGCATGACCGTCGGCACGGTCGCCATCGCGCTGCTGGCGCGCGTCGACGAGTCCTCCACGTACGACGACTTCGTCCTGCCGCTGATCATCCTGGGCCTGGCCATCGGCCTGTCCCTGTCGCCGTGCACCAACGCCATCATGGGCTCCTTCCCGGAGGACCAGCTGGGCGTCGGCGGCGCCGTCAACAGCACCTCGATCGAGATGGGCGGCTCCCTGGGCATCGCCATCCTCGGCACCGTGCTCGCCAAGACCTACTCCTCCAACCTCGGTGACGCCGCCGCGAAGGCCGCCGAGGCGGGCGGCCCCAAGCTGCCGGAGAAGGCGCTCACGCTCGCGCAGGACTCGGTCGGCGCGGGTCTGGCCGTGGCCAAGGAGGTCGGCAAGCAGGTCGCGGCCGGCGCGGCGCCGAAGGTCGGCCCGGAGAAGGCCGCCGCCCTCGGGGCGCAGCAGGCGCAGACCGTGGCCGAGGCCGTGCACCGGTCGTTCGCGGACGCTGTCGCCCACACCAGCGTCGTCGGCGCGGTCGTTCTCGGCGTGGGGACGGTGCTGGTCGCCTTCCTGCTGCCGGGCCGTGGGAAGAGCAAGCCGGAGGCCGCGGCGGCGGCCG
>NZ_JBAMDC010000143.1:0-15174 GCF_036961605.1 Streptomyces sp. KLMMK | reverse complement strand
TCCGGTCGGGCGCGGCGATCCCCTGGAGGCCGCGTTCCTGCTGGCCTCGCACGGCGAGCTGCGGCCCGAGGAGGCGTACGAGGCGGTCAGCGGGTGGGCGCGGGCGGCCATGGGGCTGCCGCGGGTGCGAGTGGAGGCGGGCTTCCCGGCCGAGCTGCTGGCCGTCCGCGGCGAGGGCGTCGAGGGCGTGCTCTCGATGGCGTACAGCCGCCTCGTGGTGCACAAGGGCCGCGTGGTGGCCCGTACGAGCGCCGTGCGGGAGTACTGCGACGGGTCGGCCGCCGCGGCCCTGGAGCTGCCCCGGCAGTCCTCGCGCGGCGGCGGGGAGCCGTCCTGACCCGGGGGCCCGGGCGGGTCCGGCGAGGCCCTCTGTCGGATTCCGGTGATCGGCGTACGGTCGGATCATGCGCATTGTCATCGCTGGTGGACATGGTCAGATCGCGCTGCGGCTGGAGAGGCTGCTCCACGCGCGCGGGGACGAGATCGCGGGCATCATCCGCAGGCCCGAGCAGGCCGGCGCCCTCCTGGCGGCCGGTGCCGAACCGGTCGTGTGCGACCTGGAGTCGGCCTCCGTGGGAGACCTGGTGCGGCACCTGGAGTCCGCCGACGCCGCCGTCTTCGCGGCCGGTGCGGGGCCGGGCAGCGGCACCGCCCGCAAGGACTCCGTGGACCGCGCCGCGGCCGCCCTCTTCGCGGACGCGGCCGAGGCGGCGGGGGTCCGCCGCTTCCTCCTGGTCTCCTCCATGGGCGCCGACCGCGAGCCCCCGGAGGGCACCGATCCGGTCTTCGCCGCGTACCTGCGCGCGAAGGGCGCGGCGGACGCGGACGTACGGGCGAGAGCCGCCCTGGACTGGACGATCCTGCGGCCCGGACGGCTCACGGACGACGCCGGCACGGGGCTGGTGACGCTCGGGGAGTCCACGGGCCGGGCCGAGGTGACCCGGGACGACGTCGCGGCGGTCCTCGCGGCGCTGCTGGACGAGCCGGGCACGGCGGGGCGGACGCTGGAGCTGATCGGCGGCGACACGCCGGTGGCGGATGCGGTGAAGGCGGCGGCGAGCGGCTGACGGCGGGCCCGGGCGGGCCGCCGGAGGCCGGGGCGGGCCGCCGGGAACCGGCCCGGAAACGAAAGAAGCCCCCGACCTTTTCAGGTCAGGGGCCCCGTTCCGTGGCGGCGCCAGGATTCGAACCTGGGTAGGCTAAGCCGACGGATTTACAGTCCGCTCCCATTGGCCACTCGGGCACACCGCCATGGGCTGTCACCTCGGGCGCTCTTTCGATTCGCTCCGGGGCAACGACGTAAACCATACCCGATGACCTGGGGTGGTCCGCCACTCGGTTCATCGCCCGTGCGAACGGGCCCGGGGTGGCTAGGCTGACGGGGCGCTCCTCCACCGGCCCCCGGGCCGGTGGAGCACCGAGCCGCACCCCCCGATGGATCTACGTACGAGGAGCCAACTCAATATGGCCGACTCCAGTTTCGACATCGTCTCGAAGGTCGAGCGGCAGGAGGTCGACAACGCCCTCAACCAGGCCGCCAAGGAGATCTCCCAGCGTTACGACTTCAAGGGCGTCGGCGCCTCGATCGCATGGTCCGGCGACAAGATCGAGATGCGCGCCAATGCCGAGGAGCGGGTCAAGGCCGTCCTCGACATCTTCGAGACCAAGCTGGTCAAGCGCGGGATCTCGCTGAAGTCGCTCGACGCGGGCGAGCCGCAGGCCTCCGGCAAGGAGTACAAGATCTTCGCCTCGATCGAGGAGGGGATCTCGCAGGAGAACGCGAAGAAGGTCGCCAAGATCATTCGCGACGAGGGCCCGAAGGGCGTCAAGGCGCAGGTCCAGGGCGACGAGCTGCGCGTCAGCTCCAAGAGCCGTGACGACCTCCAGGCCGTCCAGGCCCTCCTCAAGGGCAAGGACCTGGACTTCGCGATCCAGTTCGTCAACTACCGGTAATACGGCGGTAGTCGGCGGCAGTCGCATCCGAAGGCGCGCCGGAGGGGATCCCTCCGGCGCGCCTTCGGCGTTCCCGGCCTTGACCTCAAGTTATGTCGAGCTTCTAGGTTTTCGGTGAACGGCCGCTCCACCGGGGAGCGGGGCCGTCACCGATCTACGGAGCGCAGCGCCATGACCGTCAGCACGCAGGGCACGCAGGAAACCGTCGGCACGCAGGAAACGGTCGGCGCCCGGGAATTCGCCGCCCTTCAGGCCCGCGTCGGCGTCCTCGCCGACCGCGCCGACATCACCGGGCTCATCGACCGCTACCTGCTCAGCCTCGACACCGTGCCCGCCGGCGGCGGCCGGTTCGACGATGCCTGGGCCCGGAGCCTGTTCACCCCGGACATACGCATCGTCTCGCCCGTCGGGGCGCACGAGGGCATCGACGGGCTGGCCGGGTCCGAGCAGGCCGCCCTGGCGAAGTTCGAGCGCACGCAGCACATGGGCGCCAACTACATGATCGGCCTCGACGGCGACCGCGCCACGGTGCGCTGGAACGCCCTGATGACGCATGTGCACTTGGCCTCCACCCACGAGGCCCGCGGCACCGGCCCCGGGGACCACTTCACCGTGGGCGGCACCTTCACCGGCGAGGCCGTGCGCACCCCCGAGGGGTGGCGCTTCCGGCACCTGGACATCCGCGCGGTGTGGGTGAACGGACAGGGCCCCCTCGTCCTGACCCCGAAGGCCGAGGAGACCCTGCGGTCGCTGTGAGAGCGGCTCCGGCGACAGCCGACGGCGACAGCCGGCCGCGGCTTACCAGCGGCCGGCGAACGCCTGGTCCGTCGGGACGATCTCGCGGCCCAGGGGCATCAGCGAGACCGGGATCAGCTTGAAGTTCGCGATGCCCAGCGGGATCCCGATGATGGTGATGCACAGAGCGATGCCCGTGACGATGTGCCCCAGCGCCAGCCACCATCCGGCGAAGACGAACCAGATCACGTTCCCGATCAGCGACCCCGCACCGGCATCCCGCCGCTCGACGGTCGTCCGGCCGAACGGCCACAGGGCATAGCCCGCGATACGCAGCGAGGCGATACCGAACGGAATGGTGATGATCAAGACAAAGCAGATCAGAGCCGCAACAACATACCCGACTGCCATCCAGAAGCCACAGAGCACCAACCAGATGATGTTCAGGATGAACTTCATAAAACACAGCCTCCCACTCGTCCTGCCCTCTAGCGACTGGGACGCCCAGGCGGCTACCGACGGTTGCCAGAACCCGCATATCGGCAACCCAAGGTGACGGCGACCTGCTCACGGCTTGGCACTCGGGCCGGCAGACGGCGCCTCTCGCCGGCCCTGCCGCCCGCCCTGCGTTCCGCCGGATCCGACGGCTGTGCATGAACGCGCCCGACTTCTCCGTATCCTATTGAAAAACAGGAACGATATATCTCAACTTTCTCTAAAAGCCCACAAGTTGGATGACATCCCGATAGGTTCTTTCCAAACAAAACGGCCCCGGCTGCGGCTGCCACCGCCCCAGGGCCGGCCGACTGACGTGGAGTCGACATGGCCAATAGAAGCACAACCTTACGAAGCTCGATCGACGTAGCTTCACGCTCAGCGGCAGGCCGCGTCCTGCGAGCCGTGGACTACCTGCGTGTCTCGACCGAGGAGCAGAAGAAGGGCTTTGGCGTAGCCAGCCAGGGCAAGAAGACGAGTCGCCACATCGGCCGCAAGGGTTGGAACCACGTCGAGACGTACGCCGACGAAGGCATCAGCGGCAGCCTGGAGATGCAGGACCGCCCGGATCTGATCCGGCTGATGAAGGATGCCCGAAACGATCAGTTCGACGTCGTCGTGGTGCCGGAAGGCCGGGGCATCGGCCGCGTCGGTCGTGCCTTCTGGCGCTGGGTCTGGGCCCTGGAAGACCTCGGCATCCACGTCGCCATCGTGGACGGCGACGTGGACAACACCACCCCCGAGGGCCGTCGCGAGATGCGGCGGCAGGCCGACTACGCCGAGACCGAATGGGAAACCATCCGCAGTCGGACACAAGGCGGCCTACAAGAGAAGGCGGAGGAGGAAGGAACTCCCCACATTGGGGGACGGCCACCCTTCGGGTACCGCATCCAAGATCAGGGGAAGCTGGGCCTCTCTCGCCTGGTCATCGACGAAGCGGAAGCCGAGGTAGTCCGACTCGTTTACACCTGGGTCGTTGAGCAGGGGGCCAGCTTCCGCGATGCAGCCATCCGGCTGACCGCAAAGAAATCCACAACCAGGTCCGGAAAACTGTGGACCTATCGGAATCTGCGGGATCGAATCCTTTCAGGCCCCATTCTCAACGGCGAACTCGTATTCCGCGGCGAACACGCAAAGAAGGACGCCGACGGCAACCCCATCTGGGGAGAGGCCGTGAGGATCCAGCTGCCTCGCATCCTGACGCCCGAGGAAGCGAGTGCGCTGCACAAGACTGTGCGCGGCTACCGGAGGCGCTCCCCCAACCGCGCGTTCTACCCGCTCACCGGTCGCATCATCGGTATCTGCAGCGCCCCCTACACCGGGATCAGCCGTGAGGCCGTCCAGGGATGCGACCGGTTCTACCGGTGCAACGGGAAGAAGGAAGCAGTCCCCGGCGCAGAGGTTTGCGGCTGCTCTTACGTCGAGGCCCCGTTGGTTGAGCGCCGTGTCTGGTCAGAGGCCGTCAAGCTGCTGGGCAACTCCGACAGGCTCGAAGAGCTGGCCGCCGAATGGGCAGGCATGGCGGCCGACGACCAGACCGCTCACACCGAGCGGATCGCAGAACTCGACAAGCAGATCGCATCCATGAACTCGGCGATCTCCGCAATAATCGTCGCCACGGCGAAGCAACGCGCCGACGATGGCGCGGATCCCGGGGATATCGCGAGTGCCATTACTGAAGCGACTGCGACATTGAATGGAGAGCTGGCCCAGCTCAAGGAAATGCGCGAGGACGCCGCGGCCTGGCTGGTGGAGAAGGAAGAAGCGGACGAGCGAGCCAAGTCGCTGCAGCAGCTCGCTCAGCGGGCCCGCCGCGAGCTGGCCGAGATGAAGCCTGAAGATCAAGCCGAGATCATCAGCCTTCTCGACCTCAAGGTCGTCTTCGAAGGGCCGGTGCCCGTAAGGACAGGTGGCGTGCCGTGCACCGTGCAGGCTTGGTACCGCTCAGCCGGCCTGGATGTCCCGGCCGCCGACTTGTCGGACGCGGAGTGGGCGCAGATTGCGCCTCTGCTGCCGCCGGAGCGCAAGGGGAAGCGGGCTGCGGTGCGGCGCTGCGTGAACGCTCTTCTCTACAAGGCACGGTCCGGCATTTCCTGGTCCGCCCTGCCGGAGGAGTACGGATCGCCTAGGACTGCCTCGGTGTACTTCAGCAGGTGGGTGAAGGACGGCACTTGGGCTCGGGTCAACGAGGCCCTGGTTGATATCACTCGCGTCCCACTACCAACGGTTGACATGCTGCCGCCTATGCGAGTTGAAGGCCGGTTCGATCCGCGCGTAATGCTGCTCCCCGAGGAACCATCCCGAAGGGGGTCGTGACGATCAGGATGCTGGGACGCAGCGGCGGCTACCGACGGTTGCCACGCCCGGCGGATCGGCGACCCAAGGTGACGGTGGTGACCCGGCGCCGGCGACTCTCCGTTGTCGTCCGTGACGGCGGTGGCGATCTCCTGGCGCGTGGTCGTGACGACGAAGGTGACCTGCTCGCCCGCGATGCCCTGGCCGTTGAGTCGCCCGCAGCATGGCCAGGCGTAACTCGCTTACGGAAACCCGCTGTTGGCCATTCCGGCTGGGAGGGCGAGGGGGCGGTTTCCACAGGCCGGGGGCCTGATGCCGCTCCGGGGCCGGGGTTTTGGCATGGATTCCTTCTTACCGGCAATTTCCCGGCATACGCCGCCCGTGAGCGCCCGCTAGCGGCCCGCCATCTGCTCCAGGCGGGCGATGCGCTCCCCCATCGGCGGGTGGGTGGAGAACAGCTTGGTCATGCCGCCGCCCGCGCGGAACGGGTTCGCGATCATCATGTGGCTGGCCGTCTCGATGCGGGGCTCGGGCGGCAGGGGCAGCCGCTGCGTGCCCGCTTCGAGCTTGCGGAGGGCCGAGGCCAGGGCGAGGGGGTCGCCGGTGAGCCGGGCGCCGGAGGCGTCGGCCTCGTACTCGCGGGAGCGGCTGACGGCGAGCTGGATGAGGGACGCCGCGATCGGACCCAGCAGCATGATCATGATCATGCCGACGATGCCGGGGCCCTCGTCGTCGTCCGATCTGCCGAAGGGGATCAGCCAGGCGAAGTTCACCAGGAACATCACCACCGAGGCGAGCGCGCCCGCGACCGAGGAGATGAGGATGTCGCGGTTGTAGACATGGCTGAGCTCGTGACCGATGACGCCGCGCAGCTCGCGCTCGTCGAGCAGGCGGAGGATGCCGTCCGTGCAGCAGACGGCCGCGTTGCGGGGGTTGCGGCCGGTCGCGAAGGCGTTGGGGGCCTCGGTCGGCGAGATGTACAGCCGGGGCATGGGCTGGCGCGCGGCCGTGGAGAGCTCGCGGACCATGCGGTAGAGCTGCGGCGCCTCGAATTCGCTGACCGGGCGGGCGCGCATGGCCCGCAGGGCCAGCTTGTCGCTGTTCCAGTAGGCGTAGGCGTTGGTGCCGAGCGCCACCAGGACGGCGACGATCAGGCCCGTACGCCCGAAGAGGCTGCCGATGACGATGATGAGTGCGGACAGCCCCCCGAGAAGGACTGCGGTCCTGAGCCCGTTGTGCCGGCGGTGCACGGTACGCCCTCCAAGTGGTGCGGCAGGGGAACCCTTCGCGCTGTCGTGCTTCCACTCGCGGTGGAATCTCCAGTGGAACCTTCCTGACCGGTCAACGCCAGGCGAAGGCCCCTGGTTCCCTTGTGCACGTGGGCGGCGCCGGTCCGTACGGGTGACACCGGCGCGCCGCGGTCCTAGAGGAGCGCCCCCGAGGCGAAGCGCAGGACCAGCTGCGGGGCGCCCGACAGGGCGATGCCGGCCACGGCGGTGAGGGCGATGGCGGCTGCGAGCGGCACGGGGATGCGGACGTGCGCCGGCTCCCCCGCAGCTGCGCCTTCCGCGCCCTCGGCCCCTTCCGCGGCCTCCGCCGGCCGGAAGAGCACCGCCGTCCACTGCAGGTAGTAGTACAGGGCGATCACGACGTTGAGGGCCATGACGACCGCCAGCCAGCCCAGGCCCGCGTCGACGGCCGCGGTGAAGACCGTGACCTTGGCGAAGAGGCCGATGACGCCCGGCGGCAGGCCCGCCAGGCAGAGCAGGAAGAAGCCCAGGGCGAGCGCCGCGAGCGGGCGGCGGGCGTAGAGGCCCCGGTAGTCCGTGATCCGGTTCCGCGGGCTCGTACGGGCCACCAGGGCGGCGACGGCGAAGGCGCCGAGGTTCACGGCGGCGTACATCAGGGCGTACGCGACGGTGGAGCCGATGGCGTGCGCGGGGTCGTCGGCGTAGCCGGCGGCGGCGATGGGCACGAGCAGGTAGCCCGCCTGGCCCACGGAGGACCAGGCCAGGAGGCGGACGGCGCTGTGGGCGCGCTCCGGGCGCTGGCGCAGCGCGGCGACGTTGCCGGCGGTCATGGTGACGGCGGCGAGCACGGCGAGGGCCGGGCCCCAGACGCCGGAGTACGCGGGGAAGGCGACGACGGCGACGAGGATCAGGCCGGTGAAGCCGACGGCCTTGCCGATGACCGACAGGTAGGCGGCGACGGGCAGCGGCGCGCCCACGTAGGTGTCGGGCACCCAGAAGTGGAAGGGGGCGGCCGCGGTCTTGAAGGCGAAGCCGACGAGGGTGAGGGCGACGCCGGTCTGCGCGAGGGTGCCGAGGCGCGGGTCGACGTGGCCGAGCTCGGCGGCGATCTCGGTGAGGTGCAGGGTGCCGGTGGCCGCGTAGACGAAGCTGACGCCCAGGAGGGTGACGGCGGTCGCGGTGACCGAGGAGAGGAAGAACTTCAGGGCCGCCTCGGAGGAGCGGCGGTCGCCGCGGCGCAGGCCGACGAGGGCGAAGGCCGGCAGGGAGGCCACTTCGAGGGCCACCACGAGGGTCGCCAGGTCCCGGGAGGCGGGCAGCAGGGCGGCGCCCGCGGCGGAGGACAGCAGCAGGAACCAGAACTCCCCTTCGGGGAGTTCCTCGTCGCGGACGGCGCTCATGGACAGCAGGGCCGTCAGGAGGGCGCCGCCGAGCACCAGGAGCTGGATGACGAGCGTGAAGTCGTCCGCGGTGTAGCTGCAGGCGTGGCGGCCGGCGGAGGTGCCGGTCAGGCAGAACGTCGAGCGGGGGGCCCGGTCGCCGTCGAGGAGCGGCAGCAGGGAGACGCCCGCGAGCAGGAGTCCGGCGACGGAGAACCAGCCGAGGAGCGGCTTGCGGGCCTCGGGGAGGAAGAGGTCGGCGACCAGGACGGCCAGCGCCACCACGGCGGTGACGGTGGGCGGTGCGATGGCGAGCCAGTCGACGGACTGGATCAGGGAGCCCATCAGTTGCCTCCTCGGAGGAGCTGCTGAACGGCCGGGTCGGTGAGGCCGAGGAGGGCCGCGGGCCAGAGTCCGGCGAGGACGGTGAGGGCGACGAGGGGGGTCCAGGCGGCGAACTCGTAGGACCGTACGTCGGCGGGTGCGTCCTCCGCGGTGCCGGCGGTCTGCGGCCGGGTGCTGCCGCCGTCGCCGCCCATGCACACGCGGCGGACGACGACGAGCATGTAGGCGGCCGTCAGGAGCGTGCCGAGGCCGGCCAGCGCCATGAACGTCAGGAACGCCGGGCGGCTGAGCCCCTCCGCCGGGCGGAAGGCGCCGAACATCGCGAGCATCTCGCCCCAGAAGCCGGCGAGGCCGGGCAGGCCGAGGGAGGCGATCGCGGCGAAGGCGAGGAGGCCGCCGAGGCGGGGCGCCTTGCCGTAGAGGGCGGCGCCGGTGCGGCCGGAGAGGGCGTCGAGGTCGCTGGTGCCGTAGCGGTCCTTGACCGCGCCGACCAGGAAGAAGAGGAGGCCGGTGATGAGGCCGTGGGCGATGTTGGCGAACAGGGCGCCGTTCACGCCCGTGGGGGTGAGCGTGGCGATGCCGAGCAGGACGAAGCCCATGTGGCCGACGGAGGAGTACGCGATGAGGCGCTTGAGGTCGCCCTTCGCGCCCGACCGGGCCAGCGCCAGGCAGACCAGCGAGCCGTAGATGATGCCGACGGCCGCGAAGGCGGCGAGGTACGGCGCGAAGGTGTGCGCGCCGTCGGGGGCGATCGGCAGGACGATGCGGACGAAGCCGTACGTGCCCATCTTCAGCAGCACGCCCGCGAGCAGCACCGAGCCGACGGTCGGGGCGGCGGTGTGGGCGTCGGGCAGCCAGCTGTGCAGGGGCCACATGGGGGCCTTGACGGCCAGTCCGATGCCGATGGCCAGGACGGCGATGAGCTGCGTGGTGTGGCCGAGCGAGGACCCGTTGTCAGTGGCGAGTGCCACCATGTCGAACGTGCCGCCCTTGATCCCGACCAGGAGGAGGCCGAGCAGCATCACGACGGAGCCGAGCAGCGTGTAGAGGATGAAGCGCCAGGCGGCGCGCTCCCTGCCCTCGCCGCCCCAGCGGGCGATGAGGAAGTACATCGGGATGAGCACCATCTCGAAGGCCAGGAAGAACAGCATCAGGTCGAGGACGGCGAAGGTCGCGAGGGTGCCGGACTCGAGGACGAGGAGCAGCGCGACGAATGCCCTGGGAGACGGGCCCGCGGGCATTTTGAAGTAGCTGTACAGCGCGCAGAGGAAGGTCAGCAGCGCCGTCAGGACGAGGAGGGGGAGCGAGACGCCGTCCACGCCCAGGTGGATCCGGATGTTCAGGGCCGGGATCCAGCTGATGTCGGTGGTCGCCTGCATGCGGGCCGGGCTGTCGTGGTCGAAGCCGGCGGCGAGGGCGACGGTCAGCGCGAGGACGGCACCGGTGACGGTGACGCCGTGGCGGAGCACGGCCTGCTCGGGGCTCTTGCCCTTGAGGCCGGGCGGGGCCGGCAGCAGGGCGGCGGCGGCGCCGACGAGGGGGAGAACGACAACGGCAGCGAGGAGGTACTGCATGGCGGTGTGATTCATGGATCAGGCCCTCCTCAGGGATTCGGCTCCGGCGAGCCTGCCCGCGAGGGGTGTCGGTCGGAGGCGCGAGGATCGCGCCGCGCGGGTGTGCGGCATGGTCAGGCTCCCGTGCCCGTGGCGAAGAGGACCGCGGCGACGGCCAGGACGACGGAGCCGGCGAGCAGGGCGCTGAGGTAGGTCTGCACGTTGCCGGTCTGGGCGCGGCGGACGACCGCGCCGAGCAGGCGGGGTGCCGTGCCCGCTCCGCGGACGTAGGCGTCGACGACCTCGCGGTCGAGGAACTGGGCGAGGCGGGCGGCCGCGCGCGTGGGCCGGACGAACAGCGCCGAGTACACGGCGTCCAGGTGGAAGCCCGATGCGGCGTGGCGGTGCAGGGGGCCGAGGAGGGCCCGGCCGGGGTCGGCCGGGTCGGGTGCCGCCGCGATGTCGCCGTAGGCGGCCTCGTGGGTGGCGATGGTCTCCTCCTCGGAGACGTAGGGGGCCGCGTCCGGGTCGGCGGCGACGGCACCGAGGGGGGTGCGGGCGGCGAGCGCGGCGGTGCGGCGCCAGGCCGCGTACATCACGATCCCGCCGGCGAGGGCGCAGCCGGTGGAGAGGACGGAGGTGGTGAGCGTCGGGGTGAGCGATCCGCCGTCGAACCAGTCGGGGAGCTTCCCGGCGGCGAGGCCGAGCCCGAGGGTGGGGAGGAACAGGATCCACAGGACGGTGTTCATGGCGGCGGGCTGCCTGCCGTGGTCCGGGGCCTCGGCGCCCTTGCCGCGGAAGGCCATCAGCCACAGCCTGCATGCGTAGGCGGCGGTGAGGAGCGCCGTGAGGAGCCCCGCGGTGAGGACGAGCCAGCCGGCCGCGCCCGGGATGCCCGTGGCGTCGCCTTCGGCGGCGTGCTCGGCCGCGCCGAGGACGGCCTCCTTGGAGAAGAAGCCGCTGAACGGGGGGATCGCGGCGAGCGCGAGGAGGGCGACGGTCATCGTCCAGTACGCGTCGGGGATGCGTTTGGCGAGGCCGCCCATGCGGGCCATGGCGGCCAGCGAGTTCGTGCCGGCGGCGTGGATGATCACGCCGGCGCCGAGGAACAGGAGCGCCTTGAACGCGCCGTGCGAGACGAGGTGGAAGACGGCCGCGCTCCGGTTGCCGACGGCGAGGGCGCCGGTCATGTAGCCGAGCTGGCCCACGGTCGAGTAGGCGAGGACGCGCTTGATGTCGTCCTGGGCGAGGGCGGCGAGCGCCGAGCCGACCATCGTGACGGCGGCCATCACGGCGAGCACGACGAGCGCGGCCGCGGAGGCCGTGAACAGCGGGAGGAGGCGGGCGATGAAGTAGACGCCGGCCGCGACCATCGTCGCGGCGTGGATCAGCGCGGAGACCGGCGTGGGGCCGGCCATCGCGTCGGGCAGCCACGTGTGCAGCGGGAACTGCGCGGACTTGCCCGCGACGCCGGCGAGCAGCAGCAGCGCGATCAGCGTGGGGTGGTCGATGCCCCCGGAGGCGACGGCGGTGAGGATGCCGTTGATCCGGAACGTCCCGGCGTCGGCGGCCAGAGCGAGGATGCCGATCAGGAAGGGGACGTCGCCGAGCTTGGTGACCAGGAACGCCTTGAGGGAGGCCGTGCGGGCGGCCTCGGTCTCCCAGTAGTGCCCGACCAGGAAGTACGAGCAGATGCCCATGATCTCCCAGCCGACCAGCAGCACCATGAGGTCGCCGGAGTAGACGACGAGCAGCATGGCCGCGGTGAACAGGGAGACGAGGGCGGCGTAGGAGGGGTAGCGGGGGTCGTCGCGCAGGTAGGCCGTCGAGTAGGCCTGGACGCAGGTGGCGACGACGCCGACCAGGACCGCGACGAGGACGGCGAAGCCGTCGAGGTGCAGGGCGAGGTCGATCGGCACGGAGCCGGTCGGGGTGAGGCGGGTGGCGGCGTCGAGCGCCTCGCCACCGCCCTGCCGCCAGGCGACGACGACGGCCAGGACCGCGGCGGCCGCGGTCGGCAGGACGGCCAGGGGGCGGACGAAGCCGGGCGCGCGGCGGCCCGTCAGCAGGCCCGCAAGGGCGCCGAGGAAGGGCAGCAGGGGGACGAGAACGGCGGTGGTCGTGGTGCTCACGCGGCGGCCTCGGCCTTCTCCTCGCGGTCTGCGCGATCGGTGTCGGGTCCGGTGTCGGGAGCGTCGTCGCGCAGGTCGCGCAGGCGGTCCACGTCGGAGGTGCCGCGGTTGCGGTGGACCTGCAGCACGATCGCCAGGCCGATGCCGATCTCCGCGGCGGCGATGGCGATGGTGAAGAGGGTCAGCGCCTGGCCGGCGTGCAGCTCGTCGCGCAGCCACACGTCGAACGCGACGAGGTTGAGGTTGACGGCGTTGAGCATCAGCTCGACGGACATCAGGACGAGGATCGCGTTGCGCCGGGCGAGGACGCCGTACAGGCCCGTGCAGAAGAGGAGGACGGCCAGGACGGCCGGGTAGACGAGGTGCATCAGCGCTGCTCCCCTTCCCGGCTCTTCTTGCGGGAGAGGACCACCGCGCCGACGAGCGCGGCCAGCAGCAGGACGGACAGGGCCTCGAAGGGCAGGACCCAGTGCCGGAAGAGGATCTCGCCCGAGACCTTCGTCGTGCCCTGGGGGGCGTCGCCGTCCAGGCCGATCCAGGTCGTGCGGAAGGCGTCGGCGACCACCCACACCAGGGCGGCGGCCGCGGCCACGGCGACCCCGAGGGCGACCCAGCGGTTGCCGGAGTCGGCGTCCGGGGAGCGGCCGATCGGCGCCTTGGTGAGCATCAGGCCGAACAGGAGGAGGACGACCACCGAGCCGACGTAGATCAGGACCTGCACCCAGGCGATGAACTCCGCCGTCAGCAGCAGGTACTCCACGGCCAGCCCGCCGAGGGCGACCACCAGCCACAGCGCGGCGTGCACGAGCTGCTTGGTGGTGACGGTGACGACGGCCGCGCCGAGGGTGACGAGGCCGACGAGGAGGAAGACGATCTCGACGCCGGCCGGGGAGAGGAAGCCGTGCGCGTCCGTACTCGCGGCGAGTGTCATCGCGCCGGTCCCGGTCATGCGTCTCCCTCCTTCTCCTGCTGCTCCTGCGCCTGCTTCTCCTGGTCCTGCCGTTCCTGCTCCGCCTGCGCGGCCAGCTTCTCCGCCGTCTTGCGGGCCGCCGCGAGCTCCTTCGGCTCCTCGGCCGCCGGGTCCAGCGCGGGCGGCTCCGGCACGGTCCACATCCACTCGCGGAGCTTGTCGCGCTCGTGGACGAGGTCCTGGATGTCGGTCTCGGCGTACTCGAACTCCGGCGACCAGAACAGCGCGTCGAAGGGACACACCTCGATGCAGATGCCGCAGTACATGCACAGCGAGAAGTCGATCGCGAAGCGGTCGAGGACGTTGCGGCTGCGCTCGCGGCCGCCCGGGGCGGCCGGGGGCACCGTCTCCTTGTGGGAGTCGATGTAGATGCACCAGTCCGGGCACTCCCGGGCGCACAGCATGCAGACCGTGCAGTTCTCCTCGAACAGCCCGATCACGCCGCGGGTGCGCGGCGGGAGCTCGGGCTGCACGTCCGGGTACTGCGCGGTGTGCGCGCGGCGCGTCATCGTGCGGAGCGTGACGGCCAGGCCCTTGGCGAGGCCGGAACCGGGAAGGCCCACTACTGGGTCACCACCTTGACGACACCCGTCAGCGCGATCTGCGCCAGGGCGAGGGGGATGAGGACGGTCCAGGCCAGCTTCTGCAGCTGGTCCTCGCGCAGGCGCGGATAGGTCACCCGCAGCCAGATCACGACGAAGGCCAGGACGGCCGCCTTGAGCAGCGTCCAGACCCAGCCCATGCCGTCGCCGCCGAACGGGCCGTGCCAGCCGCCGAGGAACAGGACCGTGGTCAGACCGCACAGGACGACGATGCCCGCGTACTCCGACAGCAGGAACAGTGCGAAGCGCAGGCCCGTGTACTCGGTGTACGCGCCGAAGATGATCTCGGAGTCGGCCACCGGCATGTCGAACGGCGGACGCTGCAGCTCGGCCAGGCCCGCCACGAAGAAGACCACCGCGCCGACGATCTGCCACGGCACCCACCACCACTGGAAGGCGTCCACGATCCCGGACAGCGAGACCGTGCCCGCCGCCATGGCGACGCTCGCCGCGGTCAGCAGCATCGGCAGCTCGTACGCCATCAGCTGGCCCGCGGTGCGCAGGCCGCCCAGCAGCGAGAACTTGTTCGCGGACGCCCAGCCCGCCATCAGCGAACCGAGGACGCCGACGCCCATCACGGCCAGGACGAAGAAGATGCCCGCGTCCACCGCCTGGCCCACGGCGTTGCCCGGCCCGACCGGGATCGCCAGCAGGACCAGCAGGTACGGCAGGAGGGCGACGGCCGGCGCCAGCTGGAAGATCCGCCGGTCCGCGCCCGCGGGGACGATGTCCTCCTTCTGCGCGAACTTCACGCCGTCCGCGACAAGCTGGGCCCAGCCGTGGAAACCACCGGCGTACATCGGGCCGAGGCGGCCCTGCATGTGCGCCATCACCTTGTGCTCGGCCTGGCCGACGACCAGGGGCAGCACGAGGAAGGCGACGAAGACGGCGAGGAGGCGCAGGACGACGTCGAGTGTGTCGCTCATGCGGGGTCGCCTCCGGCGGGGTTCGTGTCGTTCTCGGGCTCACCGTCTCGGCCGCGTCCGGCTGCGCCGGGCTCGGGGGCCTCGGCGGTCCCGGCGGTCCCGGCTGCGCCGGGGGCCTCCTCGTCAGCGGGGCTGCTCGGCACCGCCGGGTCCCGGTGCTCGGGCTGGGCGCCGTCGCGGCGGGAAGAGGTGCGCGGCTCGCCGTCGGGGTCGGGAGTGCCCGGGGCCTCCCCGGCTGCGCCGGGGGCCTCCTCGTCAGCGGGGCTGCTCGGCACCGCCGGATCCCGTCGCTCCGGCTGGGCGCCGTCGCGGTGGGAGGGGGTGCTGGGCTCGGCCTCGGGGGATTCGGCTGTTGGCCGGGGCTGGTCGGGCTTGGGCTTCGGGGTTTCTTCGAAGGCCGGGCGGGCGTGGTGCCAGGGGGCGTCGGAGGAGCGGGGGCTCGGCTTCTCCGCCGTGTCGGCGGGGCGTCCGGCCTCCGCCTGGCTCGCCGAGCCGTCGGATGCACTGCGCGCGCGCCGCGGAGCCGCAGGCTCCGTCTG